>NZ_JAGCNF010000083.1 GCF_017646085.1 Campylobacter sp.
ATCAGCAACTTGACTAGGCTCAATCAACCCAAGTGGCATTATCTCTTTTAATCGTTCATCTTGAGTTTCTTTAGATATAAATTCGCTAGTAAAGCCCTCATACATCGGTGTATTGACAAATAATGGCGCTACAGCATTTATGCGAACTCCTTTTTTAGAATACTCTTTAGCCAAACTTCGTACAGCTGAATTTAGCGCAGCCTTACTAGCACTATATACGCTTAGACCAGGCTCAGCACCAAATGCAGCCATAGAACTAATAGCTACTATACTAGTATCCCCCTTGATATATCTGCTATGCTTTAGTGCAGATTTTGAAAGCGCAAAAAATGTTAATAGATTTATATTTATCAGCTCATGCATTTTGGCTAAATTTAGATCACGCAGTAGCATTGGATTGAGAGCTCCAGCACTATGAATAAAGCCATTTAGTTTAAATTTACTAGCAAATTCAGCCACAGCGCTCTCAATACTATCTAAATTATTAGAGTCAAAGACTGCTACATTATGACTGGTTTGACTTATTAAGCTTAGTTCATTTTTGAGTGAATTTAATCTTTTAATATCCCTACCAAGCAATAAGAGTCTAGCACCCTTTTTAGCTAGAGTACGAGCTATACATTTACCTATACCTGATGTGGCACCAGTTATGATATAGGTTTTGTCTTTAAAGTCCATCTACCCCCCCCCTTAATTTTTTTTGTATTTTTAAATTCAAATTTAACTCAAAAAGTCTATAAATGATATCTAAAATATATATCACCCCAAGGATATAAAAGCAAATTTCAAACTCGCCGCTAAATACCCCAAAGGCTAAAATCCAAGCTAATAAACTCGCATCAATCCCGAGTAAAAATCCACGCTCTAAAAGCCACTTTTTTAACCCAAATCGGTGAATATTTTTAAGCTTTTTTAGATGAGCATGGATAAAATGCTTACAAAATTGCTGATGAAAAAGTAAAATAACGCATATAAAACTCACTAAAAAAGCATTAATATCATATAAATATCCAGCCAAAACTATTAAACCAAACCACGCTATATAATCACTAACATAGTCCATATAATGACCCAAAGTGCTACTTTGCCCCCTAAGCCTAGCAAGCATTCCATCTGTATGATCAGCTAGGCTATAAATAAGATAAAAAATCCCACTAAGAACATTATATCCATTATAAAGCAAAGCAAAGCTTAGCAAAGCACAAGCCATACCAAAGATTGTAATTAAATTTGGCGTAATAGCTGTATGCAAGAGTGGAAGCAAGATAAATCTTTTGATTATCAAAACTCGCCAAATATACTCAGTTATATAGTAAGTCGGACGACTCTCTAGGCGCTCAGATTTTTTTAGTTTTTCATCTAAATTCATGGTTCAATTGGTAAAAACTCACCCCAAATTTGGGCTACGCTTTTATATGCTTTTTCTATATCAGAGGCAAATTCATGCGTATTCCACGCACGTCTAAGCACCATTGCCATCTCCACTTCATTCCAAAACTCAGCTAACTTATTAGGTGCGATATCATCAATGATATATGTGCCAAATTTAGCTTTTATATAGTTTTGCAAATGCTCTACTGCGATATTTGCTGCCATAAATATAAATATATAATTTGGATCTTTTAAAAGATCTTTTAAATTGGTTTTTAGCATATCTTGAGTTTTTTGTCTATTTTGCCTTATAAGAGTACAAGGATGAGATTTATCACTAAAGAATAGATCAAAAATCGTCCCATTAAAAAATCCTAAAATCTCACCATTTGGGCTAACTTTAGGTAAGATCGGATATAGCTTGCAAACTAATGGACGATTGGCGTGAGGATTACAAAGCCCCTTTTTATCACAGTGAAGCCAGTGTAGAGTGATAGTTTGACCGCCTTTTAATCTAAATTTCTCGCTTTTTTTAGCTACTTCCATACCATCTATAGCGCCTGCTTTTAGATACTCTTGATACTCTATATCAAAAAGTGGTAAAGCTATGAAATTTGAGCGAATTAGCTTAAAATTTTCATTAGTAAATCCAGCACAGCAATACCCAGCGCAACTCTCATAGCACTTTGGGGCGTAAATATACTCTTTTTTATAATCCATTTTATACTCCATATGCCTCTTTTATCATCTTATCTAATGCAGCGATACTTTGGAAATTCTCTGCACTTAAAAACTTTGCATCTAAATCCTTCCCATATCGTGCCGCCATCGCAGCGACTAAAGAGATAATATCAACGCTATCAATTAGCCCACAATCTAGTAAATTTGAGCTATCATCGCTAATATCATCTCTACCAATCTCATTTAATAAAATTTTAGCTTCACTCATTTTTTAGCGCTTCCTTGTCAATTTTTCCATTTTGATTGAGTTTAAATTTACTTTTATGAATAAATTTGCGTGGGATCATATACTCTTGGAGTTTTGATTTTAAAAATTCTTTTAAATTCGTAATCACATTAGTACTCTCATAAAATGCAATGATTTGATAATCTTTAAAAATGCATGCAACTCTATAAATATCAGGATGCGCCCCAAGTGCAGTCTCAATCTCGCCAAGTTCAATCCTAAAGCCATTGAGTTTAATTTGCGAATCTTGTCTACCATAATATATCAAATCACCAAATTCATCATATGCTACGATATCACCAGTTTTATAGATTGGCTCAGCATAGCTACTTTGTAAAGGATTTTGGATAAAAGCCTTAGCTGTCCTAACTGGGTCATTATAGTAGCCATGGCTTAGACCTGAACCTCTGATGTATAGCTCGCCTTTTATATTTGGTTTAGTAATAAGTTTCATATCTTCATCAAAGACTAAAAGTTCAGTATTGCTAAAAGCCTTACCAATTGGTAAAATTTCATCATCTCTAAGCTCTCTATTAACCATATAGTATGAGCTTGCTAGAGTAGATTCTGTAGGGCCATAAAGGTTATAGAATTTAGCATTTGCAATGGCTTTTATCCATATATTTAATTGCTTAGTTGGCATCATTTCACCGCAGGCAATTATCATTTTTAGGCTAGAGTTTAGATTATTTAAGGCGTTTGAATTTGCAAAATATACTAAAACGCTAGGCACCCAGATTATAGTAGTTACTCTATTTTTTTGTAGATATTCAAGTGCGTGAAGTGGAAAGGCAAAGATAGATTTAGGCAAAATATGAGCCGTTGCACGAGCAAATAAATTTACATAAATATCAAAGACGCTAAGATCAAAATAAAATGGCGCTTGATTAGCGATTATATGACTCTCATCGATTGCTAAATCATTCACACAAGCAATGGTAAAATCTATTAGGCTTTTATGGCTGATACTAACGCCCTTTGGCTCACCAGTGCTTCCGCTAGTAAATAGCGTATAGGCTAAATCTGTATCAATAATTTTAACACTATTTAAAATGGTTTGATCAGGTTTAAAATCTGGTAAGTCATCAATAAAAATGGTTAATAAATCCAAATTTAGCGCTAAATCCTTGCTAGTAATAAGCAAAGTAGGGCAGAGTGTGCGAATTATTTTATTGATTCTCTCAAGTGGCATATTTTCATCTATTATAGTATAAAAATTACCACTTTTTAACACTCCAAAAAAGCTAATAATAGCCTCAATTCCTTTTGGTAGGATTATTAAAATTGGTGATTTATTGATATTTAAATTTAAAATTTGTGTAGCTAGGGCGCTACTTTTCTCATCTAGGCTAATATAAGTTATAGAGTCACTAGGTGTGATAAATGCTAGCTTTTGCGGTACAGCCTTAGCGCTTTGGCTTAGTATTTTGTGAGCTGAGTTTAGCATATTTTACCCCTAGAATTTAGCGTATAGGGGGGGGTAGAGCCTTTAAATTTAATTCTTTGGCATAGTGATTTAAATTTCAAAGCACACAACCCTTGCAAATTTACCCCTCAATATAGTTTTTTAGTTTGCGACCAACTTTTGGGTGTTTTAGTTTTTTAATAGCTGAACTCTCAATCTGTCTAACACGCTCCCTAGTTACATTTAATTCCTTGCCAATCTCTTCAAGTGTTCTATCGCTCTCATCATCTAATAGACCAAATCTCATTCTAATTACAGCTTTTTCTCTATCATTTAACTGATCCAAAACCTCATCAATCTGTTCTTTTAAATCAGCTTTTAATATTGCTTCCATCGGGCTTAAAGAGCTTTTATCCTCTACAAAGTCACCATATTTACCATCATCTTCGCTACCTATTGGAGCTTCTAGGCTGATAGGTTCTTTTGTGATTTTTATAACTTGTTTGACCTTATCAACACTTAGGCCAACCTCTTTAGCAATAATTGAAACATCTGGTTCTTTGCCTTCTTCTTGGACATATTTTCTATTTATCTTATTAATTCGGTTAATAGTTTCAATCATATGGATTGGAATTCTAATCGTACGAGCTTGATCAGCGATAGCACGGCTAATAGCTTGTCGTATCCACCAAGTAGCATATGTAGAGAATTTAAAGCCTTTTTTATACTCAAATTTATCTACGGCTTTCATTAGGCCGATGTTGCCCTCTTGGATTAGATCTAAAAATGGCAAACCACGGTTGGTATATTTTTTAGCGATACTTACTACTAGACGTAAATTTGATTTAGCCATTTTGGCTTTAGCATCATCGCTAATATTTTTCCCTTTTTTGATCTGATTTAGGATATTTTTTAGATCTTTTGGATCAAGGTTAAAACCTGTTTTACTAGCTTCTTTAGTTTGAAATAGCTTTTTAATCTCCATATAGGTAGATACCATCGTAGCTTCTGGAACTCTAGCTATTACATCTTCTTTGCTTAATTTAGTGATATCTTTTAGAATTTGTTGATGATTTTTTTTCAGCTCAGCGCTAAACATTGGTAGTCTATACTCTAGTCTTTTTAGCTCTTTATCAAAATCTGTATCACTCTTTAATGCTGTCTCAATAGATTTTACAATCTCATTGATTAATTTACTAGTTGGGCCCAAATCCATTAGCTTGTCTTTTAAGACCTTTTTTTTGAATGTTAAATTTAGTTTTGCACTTAGATCAACTTCGTTTTCTATAGAGATATTTTGTTTTGAAGCGATTTTTAGCCAATCTTTTTTGGCCTTTTCTAATGCTTTGAAACTTTCTATTACCTTTTCAGCTCTTTTATCAAGCTTTTTAGGCTGTTTTTGTATCTCATTTGACTCATCATCTTCTATGTAATCCTCTTCGATATCATCGTCATTTTCTTCATCAGCTTCTTCTTCATCAAAGCTTCTAAATAGCTCTTTTACACGACGCTCTCTATTGATTAATGGCTCTTTATAGTCTAAGATAAAATCAATTAGATATGGAACAGAACAAAATGCATCAATGATAATATCTTCGCCTAGTTCGATTTTTTTACTAATTTCAATTTCCTCTTCTTTGCTAAGAAGTGGGATCTGTCCCATCTCACGCAGATACATACGAACAGGGCTATCTGAGCGACTCCACTCAAGTAGATCGCTCTCGCTACTTAGGTCAAACTCATCCTCTAAATTAGCTTCGCTAGCTTTTTGCGGGTCTGTTATAGCGGATTTTTTTGCTTCTTGAATGGTCTTTTGCTTAGCAGCTTCGACAGCGCTTATAAGCTGAATTTTGTGTAATTCAGCTAGTGATTCTATCTTTTTGATCAGTCCTGCGGTTGGGGCTTTGTCAAATAGTCTTACTAACTGCTCAAATGTTACATAGCTTTTTGCATTTTCACGAAATAGCTCTTCAATTTGCGCAAACATCTCTTTGGCTGCACTCATCAAAATATCCTTTGTATAGGCAAAATAAAGTCAAGGATTATACCCAAAAATTGATTAAATAATATTGAAATTAAATTTTTTATATTTTTAGCGATGTTTTATTTAGTTAAATTTTTTTGGGTTAAATTTAGTGGTTTTATAAGGTAAATTTGGATCTAGAGTTGGTGGTAAATTTATTAGTAGAATTTAAAAATTATAGCCTAGGATCTCTCCTAGGCCTTTTTTTAACCTTGCCAAAATAGATCGCTAAATTCGTTAAAATTATAGCTTTCTAAAGCTCTTTGGTCATTTACTAAATCTTCTATAATTTTGCAAGTTTTTGGGCTAAATCTTGTAGCTAGATTTGCTTTAAATTTTGCTTTTAGTAGTGGAATACCTTCATCTCTTCTTCTTTTGTGGCCTATTGGATATTCTACTTCTACTTTTTGAGATTTTGAGCCATCTTTATAGTAAATCTCAACTGCATTAGCAATGCTTCTTTTATCGCTATCTAGATACTCTTTTGTATACCTTGGATCTACTACAACCTCCATTTTATCTCTTAGAGCATCTATGCGTGGATCGCTTGCTACGCTATCTTCATAATCATCAGCTACAAGTCTGCCAAATATCAAAGGAACTGCTACCATATATTGAATGCAGTGGTCACGATCTGCTGGGTTTGCTAGTTCTCCAGTTTTATTGATAATTCTATGGCCTGATTCTTGAGTAGTGATAACGATTTTTTCGATATCATCTAGGCGATCTTTTACTTCGTTATGAAGTGCCATAGCACATTCAACCGCAGTTTGAGCGTGGAATTCAGCCGGGAAGCTGATTTTAAATAATACATTTTCCATTACATATGAGCCAAATTCTTGTGGTATTACTAGTTTTTGGCCTTTCATTTTAACATCTTCAAATCCCCAAAATTTCGCACTAAGTGCAGATGGATAGCCCATTTCACCACTTTTTGCTTTTAATGCTAGATCCACGCCACGACTAGATGCATCGCCTGCTGCCCAGCTTTTGCGGCTACCTGTATTTGGTGCATGGCGATATGTTCTTAGTGCGCCACCATCTATGAATGCATTTGATACTGCGTTGCGAATCTCATCATAATTGCAGCCAAGAAGCTTAGCAGCAACAGCAGTTGAAGCGATACGAACTAATAAAACATGATCTAAACCAACTTTATTAAAGCAGTTTTCAAGTGCTAGAACGCCTTGAATTTCGTGTGCTTTTATCATAGCTTCTAAAACAGTTTTAACTTTTAGCGGAGCTTTGCCTTGTGATAAATTTTTGCGACTTACATAGTCAGCTACCGCCCAAATAGCGCCTAGATTATCGCTTGGGTGTCCCCACTCAGCTGCTAGCCAAGTATCATTATAGTCTAGCCATCTAACCATTGCACCCACATTAAAGGCTGCACGGATAGGTTCAAGCTGATATGATGTACCAGGAATTTTGCTTCCTAGTGGGCGAAACTCAGCACCCTCAACGCTAGGGCCAAGCAGCTTAGTACAAGCTGGATATTTAAGTGCTAAAATACCACAACCAAGCGCATCAATCATAGTATATTTAGCAGTTTCATATGCTAGTTCACTAGTAATCTCAAAGCTATCAGCATATTTTGCGATTTTGCTTAGTAACTCATCAAATTCAGGGCGTTTAGCCTCTAATATTCCCATATTACTCATTTTTATCTCCTTATCTTTGGTGTATTTGTATAAATTTCATTGGCTCTGGCCCAATATAGTTGCTACTTGGGCGGATTAGTTTATTATTTGCTCTTTGTTCTTTGATGTGAGCGCACCAACCACTAACCCTACTCATAATAAAAATCGGAGTAAAGTATTCAGTTGGAATTCCCATAAAATGATACGCCGAAGCACTATAAAAATCCGCATTTGGTGGTAGGCTAGGGCGTTTTTCTTTCATTACATTCTCAATTGCCTCGCTAATTGCAAATAGCTTATGATCGTTGCTTAGTGCTTTTGACCATTTTTTAATAACTGCATTTCTAGGATCACCTCCAAGTCCATAAACCCTATGTCCAAATCCCATTAAAAGCTCTTTATTTGCTAGTTTATCATTTACTCCGGCTATAGCCTCTTCTACATTATCAAAACTAGAAATTAGCCCAAATGCAGCCTCATTTGCCCCACCATGAAGCGGCCCACGAAGCGCCCCAATAGCTCCAGCAACTGCTGAGAATATGTCGCTTTTTGTAGAAGAGCAAATTCTAGCAGTAAATGTAGAAGCGTTAAATTCATGCTCAGCATATAGAATTAATGAACAGTGCATTGCTTTGATAAATTCAGCCGGTGGCGTTTTTTGATGAAGTTTTTCTAAGAAATATCCAGCAATTGTATCTTGCTGACTTGCAAACTCAATCTCAACTCCATTAGTTATATAATTATGCCAAAAGCAAATTACACTAGGAAGCACACCAAGTAATCTTATAATCTTCTCATCTTGATCGCTAAAATCCTCTTTTTCAGCCTCAAGTGTGCCAAGTAGTGCCACAGCACTTTGGCAGACATTCATTGGATGAACGCCTTTTGGAATGAGCTTTAGCATAGCTTTTAGCTCTGGGCTTAAGGCACGAGCTGCTATAATCTTGCTTTTATACTCACTTAACTCTATAGTATTTGGAAGTTTAGCATATTGAAGTAAAAATGCAACCTCTTCAAATTCGCAATGCTCTGCAAGATCTTCTATAGCATATCCATAGTAATTAAGTCCATTACCAGTACCACATGTACATATTGCGCTCTCACCAGCTATAACTCCAGCTAGTCCGCCTTGTTTTTTTGTTGCTTCGCTTATGCTCATTTTTTATCCTTTGCAAATAGTTGATCTAGTTTGTTTTCAAATTCATAATAATCTAGCATTTGATATAGCTCTTCACGAGTTTGCATAATATCTAATACATCTTTTTGGTGACCATTTTTAATAATGCTATTAAATACCTCAACTGCTGCTTTATTCATCGCTCTATTAGCTGATAGTGGATATAATACTAGCTTTATACCTACGCTTGCTAATTCACTTTGAGTAAAGTACGGAGTTTTACCAAATTCAGTTATATTTGCTAAAACTGGCACTTTTAACGCTTTTGTATACTCTTGATACTCTTGTAGCGTATGTACTGCCTCAGCAAATATCATATCTGCTCCAGCTGCCTCATAGGCTAGGGCACGCTCAAGGGCTTTTTGTTGTCCTTCCATAGCATGAGCGTCAGTTCTTGCCATTATTACAAAGTTCTCATCAGTTCTAGCATCTAATGCAGCTTTTAGTCTATCAGTCATCTCTGCTATACTTACAAGCTCTTTATTTGGTCTATGTCCGCAGCGTTTTTGAGCTACTTGATCTTCTATATGACAAGCAGCAGCTTCAGCTTTGATTAGCTCTTTAATAGTTCTAGCAATATTAAAAGCCCCACCAAAGCCAGTATCAACATCAACTAAAAGTGGAGTCTCAACCCTTGATGTGATTCTTCTAACATCTATTAAAACATCTTCAAGGCCTACAATTCCAAGATCAGGCAGACCATAGCTAGCACTTGCTACACCGCTACCTGAGAGATATATAGCTTTTGCGCCTAGTTTTGTAGCTTGTAGTGCGCTATAAGCATTTATCACGCCTAAGACAGCAAGCGGACTATTTGAATTTACAGCTTCTCTAAAACTTTTACCTGGACTTTTTATACTCATTTTTTCTCCTTTATTATTGGGTAACCAAGCGTGGCAATAACCTCTTTACAATGGTCTAATACACTAGCATCTTCTATAGTAGCTGGTATTTTGCATTCGACACCATCAGCTAACTCTTTTAGACTTTTGCGTAGGATTTTGCCACTTCTTGTTTTTGGCAATGCATCTACTACACATGCAAGCTTAAAGCTAGCTACCGCACCTATCTCTTGACGGATTAGAGATATAGCGCCATCTACAATTCCTCTATGGTCTCGCTCTATGCCTTTTTTAAGCACGATAAAACCCATTGGAACCTCACCTTTTAGATCATCATTTACACCTATTACTGCACACTCAGCAATATCAGGGTGTTTAGATATGATCTCTTCCATCTCTCCAGTAGATAGCCTATGGCCTGCTACATTGATAATTCCATCCATTCTGCCTAAGACATATACATATCCATCTTTATCTATATAGCCAGTATCACCTGTTAGGTAATATCCTTTAAAATGATCTAAATAACCCTTTCTGTATCTCTCATCATTTTCCCAAATTCCCATTAAACACGCTGGCGGAAGTGGAAGCTTAAGACATAAAGCGCCTTTTTTGCCTGGTCCTAACTCTTTGCCATTTTCATCAAGAACTTTTAGATTAAATCCTGGCATTGGCTTTGTAGGGCTTCCTGGTTTGATTGGCATCTCTTCTAAGCCTAATGGATTAGCTACTATTGCCCAGCCAGTTTCTGTTTGCCACCAGTTGTCTATTACTGGTTTTTTTGTTACTTTCATTATCCATTTTAGTGTATCGCTATCACATCTCTCACCAGCTACAAAGATAGCTCTAAGACTATCTAAATTATAGTTTTTAATGAGTTCACCTTTGGCATCTTCTCTTCTAATAGCACGAAAGGCAGTAGGAGCTGAGAATAGTACATTTACCTTATACTCATCTACAATTCTCCAAAATGCCGCAGGGTTTGGTGTGCGAACTGGCTTGCCTTCATATACTATAGTAGTACAGCCATTCATCAAAGGCCCATAAACTATATATGAGTGACCTACAACCCAGCCTACATCACTAGCTGCAAAAAATACATCACCAGGCTTAGCATTATAAATATTATCCATCGACCACTTCATAGCAACACTATGGCCACCATTTGATCTAATAACCCCCTTAGGTGATCCAGTTGTGCCTGAAGTGTATAGAATATAGAGTGGATCAGTAGCTAAAACTGGTACACAATCTACGCCTTTAGTTTTTTCTTCTTCACTCTCCCAATCAATATCACGCCATGGAAGCATATTTGCCCTATATTGTGGTCTTTGCCAAATTAGGCAGGTTGTTGGCTTATGAGATGATTGCTTGATAGCTTCATCTAATATTGGCTTATATGGTATGATATTGCTTACTTCTATACCACAGCTAGCACTTATTACAACTCTTGGCTTAGCATCTTCAATCCTAGTAGCTAGCTCATGAGCAGCAAATCCACCAAATACAACACTATGAATAGCGCCGATTCTCGCACACGCTAGCATAGCAATAACAGCCTCAGCAATCATAGGCATATATATTACAACTCTATCGCCTTTTACTACGCCTTTATTGGTTAAAATTCCAGCAACCTTAGCAACTCTATCACGCAACTGTCTATATGTATATTTTTTCTTTGTATCAGTTACAGGCGAGTCGTATATCAAGGCTAGTTGGTCGCCACGATTATTGTGAATATGTAGATCTAGAGCGTTGTAGCAGCTATTCATACAACCACCTACAAACCATCTATAATGCTCACCACTATCATCTAGGACTTTGTCCCACTCATTGTACCAATGAACCTTTTGAGCAGCCTGCGCCCAGAAATTTTCTGGTTCGTTAATAGAGAATTCATAAGACTCTTGATAAGGGCTATGACTCATTTTAATCCTTTCTTGCTTCGTTAGTGCAATTATAAGGGTTTAAAAAGTAAATTAAAATGGTAAATTTTGTTACAATTTGTAAATTTATGCTCATAAAATTTGAAAATTGCACAAAATTTATACAAAATTTAGTTAAAATGTTGCATAATTTAGCAAGAATTTTGAGATAAAATTTGCGTAAAATTTGATTAAATTTTTTATTGTGTTACGATTAGTAACATTTTATAAAATATGGAGGTTAAAATGCTAAATGCGATGGAGAGATTTATAATAATATTTGAAAAATCTAAGCTATCAATGAGTAAATTTGCAACAATTTTGGGGAAAGATCGCCGAACTTTACTATCATGGATAGAAAATAGCGATAAAAAATCCCCAAGCGATGAGGTAAAATCGCTTATTTGTAGCCATTTTCGTTATAGTAAAGATATTTGGGAGTGCGATGAGAGTGAATTTTATCGTTATATTGATGGGCTTGATGATGGAGATTTACGCCTTATTGATGATGGTTATGAGAATTTGCTAAAGTATATTTATGAAAATGAAAATGAAGGCTCTCTGATTTTACACCCGACATTTCCAAATCCAGCATATAGAGATTTTGTAACTAGTAGTGTTTATAAAGATTTTGATAGCGATGAAGCTGCACAATATCGCAAAAAGCGTGGCCTAAAGATGCGTGCATATAGTTTTGGGGCGGCTGAGTGGTATAGTATTAAGTCTTTGTTGGAATTTTGCTTTGCAAATATTGGAAATTTCTATACAAAAGAGCAGAAAATTCAAATTCTAGAACTGATGATTGTTACTTTTCGTGACAATCTTAATAAATCTATATATTTTTTTGATTCATATGATAAGAAAATTTACGGCCTTGATATGTTTTATCTATCGGTAAATCCTAAAGAAAAACGAATGTTTTTAAAGCTTCCTCTTGAGACTGCAATTGTCGAGATTAAAAATAGCGATCTTATTACTAAAATACACACTCACTACACACACGCTAAAAAATGCCCCGCCCATATCGATCCAAAAGATGCGGTTATGATTATGGAGTTGATTTTAAATTCTTTAAAGGATAATGAGAGTTTAGAACAAACCTGCGATAAGATAGACAAATTTAGCCCCTATGGAGCGATTTTTAAAAAGGCAATTAGTAGAAGAGTTTAAAAAATTAGCAGATTATATAGTATAATTGTGTTATGGGGATATGTCATAGGGTAGCACCCCTATTTTATAGCCTATTTGCTGCTTAAATCATTAAAATCCTAAAAAGAGTAAAATTTGGTAAATAATCGGTAATAATTTGGCAAAAATTCAGTAAACATTAAGTAAAAAACCATTACAATTCTCAATCCAATATTTTACAAGGAGATAAAATGAAATTAGTTAAACTAAGCTTAGCTGCAATCGTAGCTGCAGGTGCTTTAACAAGCGTAGCAAGTGCTGCATCACTTGAAGAAGCTATTAAAAATGTAGATGTAACAGGTTTTGCAAGATATAGATTTGATAGCAAAGATAATAATACTGGTACAAATAACGCACACAGATTTACATCTGATATCAACTTCAAAGCTGCTCTAGATGACAACTTCTTTGGCGTTATCGGCTTTAGATATGATAGCGTTGATGCTTCAGGTGAGAGAGTTGACGCTCAAACAAATGTAGGCGTATATGATGAAGGTAATCAAGAATTTGGTCAAACATTCAATGTTCGCCAATTCTATCTAGGATATACAGCTGGTAATACTACTCTTACAGCTGGTCGCCAAGTTCTAGGTACATTCTTTACTGATGATATGGTAGGTACTGGTATTAAACTGCTTAATAGCGATATCAGCGGTCTAACTCTAGCTGCTGTAGCATTTGATAACCTACAAGCTGATAGCGATATTGGTACACTAGGTTATTATAGTGAGAATGGTGCACCAGAAAAAGGTGTATTTATTGGATCAAAAGGTAATGAATTAGTTGTTGATAGAAACCTATATGGTGCAGCTGCTATTGGTTCATATGATCCAGTTAGCTTCCAACTATGGTATGCTGCACTTGATAGCGTAGCTCAACTATATGCATTAGATGTAACAGTAGGCGCTAGCCTAGGTGATGTAGATCTAAGCCTACAAGCTCAAGCTGCTGGCTCATCTCTATGGGCAAATAAAGCTGCGTATTATGGTACTGGAACAGCTGTTGATTTAGATGACGCTAAATTCTGGGCTGCTGAATTAGGCGCTAAAGCATTTGGCTTTGATGGTAGCGTAGGTTATGTACAATTTGATACTGATCACATATCTCTAATCTCATTTGAAGATCAAGGAAGCTTTATTGATGCTGGTGAAGATCTACTAAACTACACAGCATTTGCAGGTGATAATAAATACTGGTTCGTAACAGCTGGCTATACATTTGCTGATAAAGTAAGAGTAGGTGCTGACTATGTAGCTGGTGAAGGTTCTAGCCCTGACTTTACACAAGATGTAGATGCATACGAAGCAGTAGCTAGAGTAGACTACAAATACAGCAAAAAACTAAACTTCAAAACTTGGTACTCATACATTGATAGAGACAATGGTAAAAGTGATGCTAAACACCTAAGATTTGAAGCTAGATACAACTTCTAATTATAGAGTTTTATCTTAAATCTTCACAGGAGTCTAGCCTTTGCTAGGCTCCCTTTTTTATACTTTTTATCCATTAAATTCATATAGCTTTATAAATTTCAATCATTACAAACCAAAATGGCTAAAATTGATTTAAAAATATAAAATATTGCAGATTTCTTATAAAATTTGAGTAAAAATTTGAATAAAAGTAGTCAGAAATTACCACAAGGTAATTCATTATTGCCCCGCATAAGCGAGGCTCAAGACTAATAAGCCTTGACAGCTATTATACAAAGTAGTATAATAACAACAATAATGAATTGTGGTTTCATTATCGCTCCTTTTAGGGCGTAAATTTGCCACAAGGGTCGGACCTTGTGGCAAACCCTTAAGCGTGATTATATCCTAAGTTATTTTTAAAATATTGTTATGCTTGCTTATAGTGTGATTTTTTGCGATTTGGATAATAGAATTTATAATTACAAAAGGGTAAAAAATACTAAATAAATTCAAATTTCTTAAAGTCAAATTTAGATAAAATCATACCTTATAATTACTGATTAAAATTTTGCAATGGCTTATAATTGTAATAATAATAAATTGATAATAGTATATTAAAACAAAAGGAAAAAAATGAAAATAACAAAATGGGTGATACCATTACTAATAGCCTCAAACCTAATAGCTGCAAATGATAGCTATATAATAGAAGCTGATGGAGAGTTTGGCAAGGAGCTAAAAGCCCTAGTAGAAAAACACGCCAAAGATAACAATCTAAGCGTAAAAGTATATGAAAATAGCAATAAGCAATCATCTAAATTTGATGATGAAGATGATAGATTTATAAATATCGGTATAAATAAAAGCGCTAGCTACAATAGCGATAAAGGTAAAGAGCTATATGAGAAAAACTGCCAATCCTGCCACGGCCAAAAAGGTACTAAAAGGGCTATGTCAGTCTCACAAAGGCTAAGCGATATGAGTGGAGATGATATAGCTGACTCAATGGCTGGATATAGAGGTGATGCTCAGTATGGCGGTAGATTAAAGTATATAATGAGACCTATTGCTGTTAGGATGAGTCTAAAAGATTTAGGCCATATAATAGCATATTTAAAAGGTGATAACGCCTTTGCTATTGATGAGGATGAAAATGAAAATATCAAAACTACCCCGACTAATCAAGGTAGCTACCTAGAGTAAATTAGCACAAAGGAGATAAAATGAAATTAGTTAAACTAAGCTTAGCTTCAATAATAGCTGCAGGTGCTTTAGCAAATTTAGCAAGTGCTGTATCACTTGAAGAGGCTATCAAAAATGTAGATGTAACAGGATATGCAAGATATAGATATGATAGCACAAATACAAAAGATCCAGAAGGTCAAAGAACAGGTAATAACACAGATAGTACGCATAGATTTACATCTGATATTGATTTTAAAGCTGCTTTAGATGATAGATTTTTTGGTGTTATTGGCTTTAGATATGATAGCGTTGATAACTCAGGTGATAGAGCTAATGCTAGAACAATGGTTGGTCAAGATGATAATGGCTATGATGAATTTGGCCAAACATTCAATGTTCGTCAATTTTACCTAGGATATACAGCTGGTAATACTACTCTTATGGCTGGTCGCCAAGTTCTAGGTACATTCTTCACTGATGATATGGTAGGAACTGGTATCAAGCTACTTAATAGCGATATTAGCGGATTAACTCTAGTTGGTATGGCGTTTGATAACTTACAAAATGATGAAGATATCGGTTTAGGTAGTTTTATATTCCGTCCAAGCGGGGTTGATCATTATGCTAATATATATGATAAAAATTTATATAGCGTAGCTGCTATTGGCTCGTATGACCCAGTTAGCTTCCAAGTATGGTATGCTGCACTTGATAGCGTAGCTCAGCTATATGCTGCTGATGTAACAGTAGGCTTAAATTTTGGTGATGTAGATCTAAGCTTGCAAGCTCAAGCAGCTGCTTCAAGTATGTGGGCAAATACTATTTATGATGGTGAGAGCGATAAAGATCATCGCTTAGATGATGCTACATTCTTAGCTGTTGAGTTAGGTGCTAAAGCATTTGGCTTTGATGGTAGTGTAGGGTATGTGAATTTATATACTCATGGTGATGGTATCTCTTTAATCTCGTTTGAGGATCAAGGGGGCTTTATCACAGCTGGTGAAGATCTGCTAGATTATACAAAATTTGCTTATGATGCAAATATCTACTTTATTACAGCTGGTTATACATTTGCTGATAAAATAAGAGTAGGCGCTGATTATGTGGGTATTAGGGTTGATGGTGAAATTATAAATGGCAAAGCACTTAATGCAGATGCATATGAGGCAGTAGCTAGAGTAGATTATAAATATAGTAAAAAACTAAATTTCAAAGCTTGGTATTCATATATCGATGCTGATCAATACAATAAAAATAAAAAAGATACCAAGCATCTAAGACTTGAGGCTAGATATAACTTTTAATTAATCTTTTTAGGAGCTTAGCTTTAGCTAGGCTCTATTTATACTATTTATCATCTAAACCTAATCATAAATTCAAATTTATTAAAGTCAAATTTAGATAAAATCTTGCTTTATAAATCAAAATTTTGTAGTAAGATAATAAAATATATAAAGGATACAAATGAAAAAGCTTTCATTAATTACTTTGGCTGCTGCGGTGGCTATTAGCTCAGCTGCTGCTAAAGAGATCAAAATAGGCGTAGTCCTACCTATCACCGGTGCAGTAGCAGCATATGGTCAAACAGCATGGGCTGGTATCAAACTAGCTAATAAATTAGAACCAACACTAAAAAATGGAGATACTATTACTTTAGTATTAGTAGATAATAAAGGCGATAAAGTAGAGACAGCTACAGCTACTACAAGACTAGTAAGCGAAGATAAAGTAAGCGGTCTAATCGGTGCAATGGTTACTGGTAATACTCAACAAGTATTACAAATCGCAGATGAAAAAAAGGTGCCTATGATAGCTCCAGCTGCCACAGCTGATAAGCTGTTAGATCGTGCTAAATACGGTGCTAGAGTTACATTTATGGATTCATTCCAAGGGATTAGCTTTGCTTCATGGGCAGTAAGTCAAAATATGAAAACAGCTGTGCTAGTAGTAGATCAATCTACATCATACTCAATTGGTTTAGCAAGAGCCTTTAAAAAAGAGTTTGAAAAACAAGGTGGAAAGCTATTAAAAGAGCTAAAAATCAGTAGTGGCGATAAAGATTTTAAAGCGATAGTATCACAGATAAATAGCTTAAATCCTGATTTAGTATATATGCCATTTTATCATCCAGAAGCTGCACTATTAGTGCGCCAAGCTAGACAAATAGGTGTAAAATCGCAATTTGCTAGTGGTGATGGTGTATCAAATGATACATTTATTGAGCTTGCTAGTGATGCATCAAATGGATATTTATATACAGATGCATTTGATAGCTCAAACCCACCAACAGCTAAATCAAAAGCCTTTGTAGAAGCATATGCTAAAGAAAATGGAGATAGCAATGTACCTGGATTTACAGCGCTTGGTGCTGACTCATACTACTTGATGGTAGATGCAATGAATCGCTGCGCTGATGGTGCTGATAGAGAGTGTGTAAATAAAGAGATCAAAAAGAGCAAAAACTTTGAAGGTGTATCAGGTATAATAAATATCGATAAAAAAGGCAACGCAGAGCGCTCAATAGTAATTAAAGAGATCGCTGGCGGTAAGGCGATGTATAAAGATACTGTAAATCCTAAGTAAGACTTTGAGCTTTTACATAACAGAACCCCACGCCAGTGGGGCTTTAGTGTTTGGTTCTTTAGTGGCGACTTTGTTGCCACGCTAAAAGAGTATTAAAATAAATTTCTATATAAGATAATCAACCCTATTAAATTTGGAATAAAAATTGCTTTAAACACAAGAAATTATTTGAATTTACAAATAAAGGACTTGTATGAAAGCGATCAAAATATTGCTTCTAGCATTATTTATGGCACTTAGCGCACAGGCTGCTATGATTAAAGAGCTAGCTAGTGTTGTAGGTGTTCGTGATAACCAACTTATCGGTTATGGATTGGTTGTTGGTTTAAATGGCACAGGCGATGGTAGTAGTAGCGAATTTACCATTCAATCGCTATCAAATATGCTTCAAACGGTCAATGTCAAAGTCGATCCAGATGATATCAAATCTAAAAATACAGCTGCTGTTATGGTTACAGCAAAGCTTCCTCCTTTTGCTCGTCAAGGTGATAATCTAGATGTTACAGTTAGTTCCATTGGTGATGCTAAAAATTTAATTGGTGGAACACTTTTGCTTACAGCGCTTAAGGGTGTTGATGGTGATATTTACGCTCTAGCTCAAGGCGCCTTAACACTTGGTGGCTCGACTGCAAAGGGTGGAAATCATCCAACCGTTGCAACTATAATGAGTGGCGCTTTGGTTGAAAAAGAGGTCGTATATGATATCTATAATAAACCAAATGCAAATTTAAGTCTAAAAAACTCAAGCTTTCAAACTGCAATAGATATGCAAAATACTATCATATCTAAATTTGGCGCTGGTTCGGCAATGGCGCTTGATCCTAGAACTATTACTTTAACCAAGCCATCTGGTATTAGTATGGTGGAGTTTTTAGCTAGCGTGTTAGAGACCGATATGCACTATAAGGCTGAAGAAAAGATTATAATCGATGAGCGTACAGGTACGGTAATAAGCGGCATAAATATCAAGGTTGAGCCTGTTATAATCTCTCATGGTGCTATTACGATTCAGATTGATGGAAGCGGATTTGATCCGGCTGCACCTGCTGCTGGTGATGTAGATATCGGTAATGTAGCGATTAATGCTAATACAAATACAATTAAAATGAATCAAGGAAATATCACAGTAGCTAATATCACAAGGGCGTTAAATAAGCTAGGCGCAACACCAAAAGAGATTATAGCAATTATTGAGAATTTAAAACGAGCCGGAGCGATCCAAGCTGGCGTGGAGGTGATATGATGAGAGTAGATACAAGCGCAGCACTTAGCGCATATAACGCTGCAAGTACGCAAAATATAGGCAAGACAAAACCTGTTGATGATGTAGCGCTTAGAGAGCAAACTGATGCTTTTGAGGCGTTTTTGGTTAAGGAGGTTTTAGATATTGCATTAAAAAATGAAAATCCGCTATTTCCAGAAGATCCAGGCGATAAGATTTATAACTCTATGTATAATGATGCAATGAGTAAGGCGCTAAGTGGTGGATTTGGATTTTCTGAGTTGTTATATAATTTTTTAAAAGAGAGAGCCTAAATAAAAGTTAAAAATTTCCGATTTAGCTATTGTAAAATATCGCTAAAAAGGATTTACGATGATAGGTTCTATAAAAGCAGGTGCTATCTATAATAGCATCGTAACACCAAAAAACGAAGAGAAAAAAAACGAACAATTAACACAAACTCAAAGTAGTGGTAACTCTAAGATAAAAGAGCTAACTGCGATGATACAAAAAGGCGAGTATAAAGTAGATATAGACGCCCTTTCTAAAAAAATCGCAGACTCTTTGGTCTAAATTTAACTGCTTCTTTGAGTAATCAAAGGAGCAAAATATGGTAAAACACTATCTAGACGAGGCTATATCGGAGCTTGGTGAATTAATAGCAATCACTAAGCAAGATATAGAAAATATTCAAAAAGCTGACCACTCACATGTAGATGACCACAGCAAGAAAAAAACCGAATTAGTCCGAAAATTTGAAAAAACTAAATCTCAGCTTGATAATGAATTAGTTAAACTTGCTCAAGCTAATGCCGGTACAGATTTAGCTAGTATATTATCTGATGAGATAAAAGATAGATTAGCTCAATTAAGAGACTCATTAGAAACTCTCCAAAAAGTTAATAAAGAGTATGCTAAATCAGTAGTTGTGGTCAAAGAATTCTACGACTCACTACTAAAGACGATGCTAGGCGCACAAAATCCAAGCTCATATGGAGATGGGACAAAATCTAGCCTAGCAGATGCTGAAAAACTACTAAAATTAAGGATTTGATATGGGAATTTTTGATTCTTTATACACAGGCGTGAGCGGTCTAAATGCAGCTCAAATTCAAATTCAAGTAACAGGGCAAAATATCACCAATGTAAATAGCGATTACTATACTCGCCAAAGGGTGGTCCAATCAGCTGCTGATCCGCTTCATGCAACTCCTGGCGATATTGGGCTTGGAACTAGAGTTGATACGATTATAAGGATTCATGATGAATTTACCTTTACTAAACTAAAAACTGCATCATCAAATAAAGAGTGCACATCTTATAAAGAGGATATTTTAAAAGAGATTACTCAAAGATTTCCAGATTTGCAAGATACAGGGTTGCTAAATGATATCCAAAACTACTATCAAGCGTGGAATAATTTTGCCTCTCACTCATATGAGTCTAGTCAAAAAGAAAATTTATTAAATATTACAAATACGCTAACTCATAGGGTAAATGATACTGCACTTCAGCTACAAACTATACATAAAAGTATAAATGATGATATTGTACTAGCAGTAGAGGAGATAAATCGCTTAGGTCAGCAAATAGCAGATATAAACAAGCAAATTCAATCAGTCGAGAGTAAAAGTAGCTCAGTGAATGCTAATGATCTAAGAGATAAAAGGGACCAGTTAGAATCTACAATGGCAAATTTAGTCAATATCTCAACATTTAAAAATGATATTATGTCTGATAGTAGATATGGTGGCGCAATGACTGACCAAGGCAAAGATTATACTCTAGCAATTGATGGTATAACGCTTGTTGAAGGGGTAAATTTTCACCCATTAAAGCTAGATACGCAGGCTTCTAAAGATGGATTTGCTACTATATATTATGAGTTAAATGATGAAACTAGAATAGAAATGAGTAATAAAATCACCAATGGCAAGTTAGGTGCTATGCTTGATTTGCGTGGTAGAAATGTAGATGAGCATGGTGACTTTATGGATGGAACTATTACTGATTTTAGAAATAACCTTGATACATTTGCTCAAACTATGATTGTCCATACTAACAATATCTATGCACTATCAGCTCAAGATAAGATGCATAGTATAGATTTAAAAGATATGGATAAGGATATGACGCTACAAAACTATAGCTCATATGTACAAAGTGGGAGCTTTGATGTAGTTGTCTATAATGCCTCAGGGAAAGAGGTCGCTAGAAAATCTATAAATATCGATGCATCAACTACTATGAATGATACAACACAAGGAACATCAATCGTTTCGCAGTTTAATTCAAATGTCGATGGTAATGGCAATAATAATACAAATGATGATTTAGATGATTATTTTGAGGCGATTTATACATTTGACCCAAAAATAGGAATGGGAAAACTAGGCTTTATTCCAAAAGGTGCTGAGGGCGAATATACAATCTCAATTGAAGATAATGGGACAAATTTTGCTGGTGTATTTGGTATGAGTCAGTTCTTTGAAGGAACTAAAGCATCAAATATGCAAGTTGAACAAAGTCTAAGAGCTGATAGTTCTAAAATAAAAGGTAGCAAAGCTCCAATAGATGGCGATAATACTATGGCAAATGAGATGGTATTGCTACAAACTAAACAAGTAGATTTTATCAATAAAGATGGCAGTATAAAAAATGAGACAATTAGTGGATATTATCGCTATTTAACATCAGATATCGCTGGTAGAACTGAATCAGTAATTGCGCTAAATAGTACCAATACATCTCTTCACGCTAGTGTATTTGCTGAGCATCAAAGCATTAGCGGGGTAAATATTGATGAAGAATTATCAAATTTAATTCGCTTCCAAAGTAGCTATGGTGCAGCAGCAAAGATTATAACTACAGTCGATCAGATGCTAAATACGCTCCTATCTGTAAAACAGTAATGAATAGACTAAAACTCGCCCTAGATGATGAACTCTCTAGGGCAAATACTACAAATGGCCTTTATAGCGCTGCTGATCCACTTCAAGTAGCTACTAAATTTAAAACCGATCCAGTAATAACGCTTATTTGTGCGCTTTTTGCTTATGGTAATGCTAGGGCAATTGTAAAGTTTTTAAGTGGATTGGATTTTAATATTTTAAGCTTAAGCGATAAGGATATTTTAGATATTACTTTAGAGAAAAACTATATCTATAGATTTCAAAATAGCTTAGATGTGGCGCAAATTTTTGTAACGATGGCAAAAGCTAAAAGAGAGTTGGATTTAGAAAATATAATACAAAAAGGCTCTCAAAATAGTGCTATTATTTATGGTATAAATATGCTTATTAGTGAATTTTATAGGCTTAATGAGTACCGCTCAAGTGGGTATGAGTTTTTCTTTGGTAAGGAGTTTAAAACTGAACCTAAAAGCCCATATAAACGCTATAATATGTGGCTTAGATGGATGGTAAGAGATAGTGATATTGATCTTGGATTATTTAAAAATATTAATAAATCAAATTTAATCTTACCGCTTGATACACACACTCACAAAGTAGCTCAAGCAATCGGCCTTTGTAGTCGTAAAAGCTATGATTATAAAGCAGCTAAGCAGATTACTGATAATCTATTTTTATTTGATCCAAATGATCCAATTAAATATGATTTTGCTCTATATCGCATAGGTCAAAGCGGTAATTTACAAAAATTTTTAGAGCGGATAAAAGGGTAAATTTAATAAAAACTTGCTAATATAATAGCTAAAAATTAAGCGAGTAAAAATATGGAAAATAGACTAAAAGAGTTAAAAAAAGCTACTAAAAAATTGCAAATTTTAAATCAAAACCAAAGAGCAAATTTAATACAAAAAATAGCTGATGCAATAGAAAATAATATAGCTAAAATTATAGAAGCTAATGCAATAGATTTACAAAATGCTAAGAATTTAAGTCCAGCTTTGCAAGATAGATTAAAGCTAGATGAAGTGCGAATAAAGGCTCTTGCAGATGGGATTAGAGATATAGCGATGTTAAAAGATCCAATTGGTAAAATTCACGATGGTTGGAGTGCTAAAAGCGGATTAAAGATAGAAAAAATCAGTGTGCCTCTTGGGGTGATTGCTATGATATACGAATCTAGACCAAATGTCACAGCTGAAGTAGCTGCTCTTGCTATTAAAAGTGCTAATGGTTGTGCATTAAAGGGCGGTAAAGAGGCTATAAACTCAAATTTAGCCATTGCAAGTATAATTAAAAATAGCCTAGGTGAGTATGGTGGCTGTATAGAGTATTTTGACATTAGTAGAGATGAGGTGCTAGAGTTTATTAGAATGGATAGATATATAGATTTAGTAGTTCCTAGAGGAGGGGAGGGGCTGGTAAAATTTGTAAGTGCTAACTCTTCTGTGCCTGTATTAAAACATGATAAGGGAGTCTGTCATATCTATGTTCATAAGGCTGCAAATATTCAAAAAGCATTAGATATCTGCGTAAATGCTAAATGTTCTCGTCCAGGTGTTTGCAATGCTGCTGAGTGTGTGCTAGTTGATGAGAGTATTGCTGCTAATTTCTTGCCACTATTAAAAGCTAGACTTGATAAATTTAGTGTAAAAATTCACGGCTGTCAAAAGAGTGTTAATATAATAAACTGCCTTGAAGCCACAGACAAAAGCTATTATAATGAGTATTTAGATTTTGAGCTGAATTTAAAAATTGTAGGTAGTTTAGATGAGGCGCTAGATCATATTGATGAATATAGTAGTGGACATAGCGAAGCGATTATAAGCGATGATTATGCTGCTTGTGAGGAATTTTTAAGCCGTGTTGATAGTGCGTGCGTCTATGCAAATGCCTCAACTAGATTTAGCGATGGTGGAGAGTTTGGCTTTGGCGCAGAGGTTGGTATTAGCACCTGTAAAATGCACGCACGTGGTCCTGTAGGCGTAGATGAACTAACGACCTATAAATATATTATTAGAGGTCAAGGCCAGATTAGATAACTATTCTAGCCTAAAGGTGAAAAATTGGCTTTGATATTTGCTATCACCTAATCCACTATACTGCGTGATAGCTGCATCAATATTTCCAACTTCTTGATATAAAAATCCAAGTGCTAGCCTAGCCTCGCTATAGGTTGGGTTAGTAAGTTTAGCAAG
>NZ_JAGCNF010000013.1 GCF_017646085.1 Campylobacter sp.
CCGCTCAGCACTAGCTGTGCGTCTTTGCGATAGATTTAGTGGAGTTGGCGCAGATGGAATGATTATTATCAAACAATCAAATAATCAGTGTGATTTTGCATGGGAGTTTTACAATAGCGATGGAAGCATAGCAGCAATGTGTGGCAACGGTAGTAGGGCTGCTGCACTTTATGCATATAAAAACCAAATTTGCGATGCTGTTTGCACCTTTGAAACTGGTGCTGGAATTATTGGCGCTACCATTGCAAAAGACCATGTCGAAGTCGCTCTAAGCGAGCCAAAAAAGTTAAGCGAACCATTTACTCAAATGGGATTAGAATGGAACTTTTATAATACTGGAGTGCCGCATTTAGTAAGCTTTGTGGATGATTTGGATAAATTTGATCTAGAAATTTGCAAAACTATGCGCCAACAATATAACGCAAATGTAAATTATGCCAAATTTGATGGCCAAAGACTGTTAGTGCGTACCTTTGAGCGTGGTGTTGAAAATGAGACAAATGCCTGCGGCACTGGAATGGCAGCTTCGTTTTTTACTGGATTTGAGCGATTTGGGCTAAACGATAAAGTAGAAGTTATGCCAAGAAGTGGTGAGATTTTAAATCTCAGATTTGATGGAGGGACTATCCATTTTGGTGGAAAAGTAAGCCATATTTTTGATACGGCAATATATTAGAAATTTAGATAAATTTAAGTAAAATTAGCCAAAATGCAAAGGATGAAATTGAAAAATATAAGAGTAGCTCACTCACCAGATGCTGATGATATCTTTATGTATAGTGCTATAAATTTAGGCTGGGTTGGTAGTGAGATTTTGCAGTTTAGCTCTAAAGCTGATGATATAGAGACGCTTAATCAAGCAGCTTTGCGTGGAGAATTTGATGCTACAGCCATTAGTTTTGCTCTTTATCCATTTATAGCCGAGGATTATGCTTTACTACGAACAGCAGTAAGCTTTGGCGATGGATATGGCCCAAAACTAATTAAGAAAAAACATACAACTCTAAAGCCAAATTTCAAAGTCGCACTAAGCGGACAATACACTACAAATGCTCTACTTTTTAAAATCGCATATCCAAAGGCTAGGATAGTTTATAAGAATTTCTTAGATATCGAAAATGCTGTACTAAGCGGCGAAGTTGATGCTGGCGTGCTAATTCATGAAAGCATTCTTAGCTTTAGTGATGAGCTATGCGTAGAGCGTGAAATTTGGGATATTTGGTGTGAACTTAGAGGCGATGATAGTCTGCCATTACCACTTGGAGGTATGGCCCTTAGACGCAGTCTGCCGCTAAGCGATGCTATAGAGTGCGAATCGGTACTGACAAAGGCCGTACAAATCGCACACGATAATAAAAAAATATTAAGCTCTATGCTACTAGAGCGCAAGCTAGTGCGTGTAGATGATACAAGTTTGCAAAAATATCTAGGGCTTTATGCAAATGCTGAATCTATCAGTATGAGCGATCTTCAGCTGCGTGCGGTAGATAGGCTTTTTGAAATCGGATATGAGAGTGGGGTTTATTCAAATTTAATCAAATCTCAGCCAAATCTCATACCAACTGAGTATCTAAATAGTAGGAATAGCTAATGCAAGGCGATCTAATCGGTCTAGGCGTTGAGACCTTTAAACTAGCACTAATGATTAGTCTGCCTATGCTTATGGCTGGATTGGTAGCTGGTTTGCTAATTAGCATTTTTCAAGCTACTACACAGATTAACGAGATGACGCTAAGCTTTGTACCAAAGATAATTTTGGTTGTGGTGGTAATAATCTTTTTAATGCCGTGGATGATGGGGCAAATGATTGATTTTACTGAGCGAATCTTAAATATGATACCAACATTTATCCAATGAAAATTGATTTTAGTAAGTATAGCTCGGTACGCATTGGCGGGATTTTTGATGTAGAAGTGCTAGATGAAATGCGTGAGTTTGATGGGGTGATAATTGGCGGAGCAAATAATTTGCTAATCTCGCCAAATCCACCTAAAATGGGGATTTTAGGAAGCGAATTTGACTATATCAAACTAGAAAATGGCGTACTAAAAATTGGCGCTAAAACTCCAAGCTCAAAAATATATAAATTTACTAAAGATAACAATATTGGCGGCTTTGAATTTGTTAAAAAGATTCCTGGGACACTTGGTGGAATGATTAAGATGAATGCTGGAGTAAAAGAGTATGAGATTGCAAATTTGCTCTTAAATATCACAACATCTAAAGGAATAGCACTAGCTAGTAAGTGCGGATTTAGCTACCGCCACTCAAATATTGATGGGGTGATATTTGAGGCTAGTTTTGAAATTATACGTGAATTTGATGAAGCTCTAAGCAATAAACTTAATCAAAAACGCTCCAATCAGCCAAAAGGTGCGAGTTTTGGCTCATGCTTTGCCAATCCTACTGGCGATCATGCCGGGCGACTTTTGGAGGCTGCTGGAATGAAAGGCTATAGAATCGGCGGATGTGGCTTTAGTGAAATTCATGCAAATTTTTTAATCAATTATGGCAGTGGAAGCTTTAATGATGCAATGGAGTTGATAAATTTAGCCAAAAACCGTGTAGCTGAGCTTTTTGGTATAGAGTTGCGTTGCGAGGTTGTGATCTTATAGGATTAATGGCTTTAGATATTTTAGTAGTATTTAGAGTATTATTTTTGTATTTAGTAATTTTATCAATTACCATAATTTATAAATCTATTTTAATTGATAATATAAAAAGATTGATATTGTATATAAACCTCGCAATGGCTAAGCATTGCGAGTAAATTTAAACCAAGAGATTAGATTTCTAGTCTCTTGGTAATTTAAGCTATTAAAGATTTAAATTAAGTTACTGCAGTAGTCTTAATATATTTTGTTGTACTGAGTTGGCTTGACTCATAGCGTAGCTTCCACTTTGAGCTAGTATGTTAAATTTAGAGAAGTTTGCACTCTCACTAGCAAAGTCTACATCTCTTATTTGGCTTTCAGCTGATTTTACATTTACTTGAGTAACTGTAATATTATTTATAGTAGCTACTAATTGGTTTTGTACTGAACCTAGATCAGCTCTTAATTTATCTAGAGTTTTTCTAGCTGCTTCAGCTACATCTATCATAGCTTGAGCACCACCATAGGTATTTAC
>NZ_JAGCNF010000084.1 GCF_017646085.1 Campylobacter sp.
CAAAAAGAGGCGCTGGAGTATATAGAGTATCCAAATAGCATATTTTCAACCAAAGTCTATGGATTGAGTGAAATTTATGAATATATGCTAAGTAGTGGTCATATCAAAAATCCTATTAAAGAGCTTATTTGGGATAAAGAGATGATGGCTAAATAAATTTAAAGGAAAAATTTGATTAGAAATTTATTTTTTGTAGTGGTTTTGATGATATTAATAGGTTGTGATTCAATTGAAAATAAGAGTCTACGCATAGCTCAGCAATATAGTACAATATATGCACCTATATATGTAGCTAATGAGTTAAAGATATTTAATGAATTTGATCCCGATTTAAAGATACAAAAGCAGAGTTTTGGTGGTGGTGCAGCGATTGTTGAAGCACTTATTGGCGGAGATTTGGATATGGGTTGTGTAGGAATTCCGCCAGCTATTATGGCGATAAATAAGGGAGCAGATTTAAAGATTGGCTTTGGAATAAATATCGCTCCAATTGAATTAATGGTCTTAGATAAAAATATAAAAAGCTTAGATGATATAAAACCAAACCACAAAATTGCCGTTCCAGGTGCGATATCAATCCAACAAATGATGCTTAGCATAGCAGCAATGCAAAAATACAATGATGCTACTAAATTTGATAAAAACATAATCACGATGAAAAATCCTGATTCATATACTGCGCTTATGAGTGGAACTGATATTATTGCACATTTTGCCCCTATGCCATTTAATATAAAAGAGAAGGCTGGTGGTGCCAGAGCAATTTTAAATGGCGATGATTTAGATCTTCGTTCAAGCATTGTGTGCTTAGTTACTAAAGAACTTTATAACGATACTAAAAGATATAAAGTTATAAAAAATACCTTTCAAAGAAGCATAGAACTTTTAAATTCAAAAGATAAAAATGCTATGGAAATTATCTCTAAAATAGAAAAATTAAGTTTAGCTAATGTGATTGAGTATATGGATTATCCAGGTAATGAATACACTATGGAAATTTATGGTGTCAAAAGGCTAGAAAGTCATATGTTGCAAAATGGCTATATAAAAAACAAACTACAATTAAAAGATTATTTTTGGGAAGAGGAATTTATAGCATTAAATGAAAAAACTATCAACTAGGGTAATTTATATCGCTATTTTTGCGGCAATTTGGCAGAGCGTTTATTATTTAGAGATTTTCCCTACAATGCTCTTTCCATCGGTATTTGATATATTTAGTTCGCTTTATAAGGAGCTACTAGATGGAAGTTTGATAACAAAGGTCGGATATACCTTATATCTTATTTTTCTTGGAATTTTAGTCTCTTTTGGGATTATTGTAGTTTTTGTATTGTTATCAAGCCTGCATAAAAATATTAAAAATTACTTTATTTCAGCCGTTTCAGTACTTGACCCTTTACCAGGAATTGCACTATTGCCACTTGCAATTTTGTGGTTTGGTGTAGGCAATGGAGCTATTGTTTTTATTATGACTCACTCAATTATCTGGCCTGTACTGTTAGCTATATTGCTAGGGTTTGACTCTATTCCTAAGATTTACAAAGAAGTAGCACTAAATATGCAAATTCCAAAGACTAGAATGCTAATAGATATATATATTCCAGCAGCGATGGCAAGTATCATAATGGGATTAAAAAGTGGCTGGGCTAGAGCATGGAGAGCGCTTATAGCAGCTGAAATGATATTTGGTACAACTGGGGCGCTAGGCGGTCTTGGCTGGGATATATATATCAAGCGAAGCTATTTAGATATGCCCGGAATGTTAGCTACCCTTATAGTTCTTATGGTGATCGGAATTTTAATCGAAGATCTACTATTTAAATTTATTGAAAATAAAACCATCAAAAATGGGGAGCAGTCTCATGAGTTTACTTAAAATATCAAATTTAAGCAAAAAATTCAAAGACAATTACATAATAAAAGATTTTAATATAGAGATAAATTTAGGTGATTTTATTATGATTTTGGGACGAAGTGGCGTTGGTAAAAGCACACTTTTACGCCTTATTGGCGGATTTGAGATAGCTAGTAGTGGACAGATTTGTCTTGAAGAAAAGATTATAAAAGAGCCGAGACGAGATATTGCAATGGTTTTTCAAGATTTTAACCAAATTTTTGCTTGGAAAAATGTCCTTGAAAATGTTGCCTATCCACTTAAAATTCATTCCAAGCTAAACAAAAATGAAATAAATCAAAAAGCGATTAAATACCTAAGTATAGTTGGTCTTGATCAATATGCAAACTACTATCCTCATGAACTTTCTGGCGGTATGAAACAGCGAGTTGCTATCGCTAGAGCGCTAATTCAAGAGCCAAAAGTCTTGCTAATGGATGAGCCTTTTGGCGCACTTGATGCTGACACTAAAGACGAGCTATGCGCAAAACTATATCAAATTTGGCTTAACAATCCTGAGCTTACTATAATATTTGTTACGCATAGTATATTCGAGGCTATTGCAATGGGTAATAAGTTTTTAATATTAGAAAATAACAACAAATATAGTCTAATTGATAATCCGGTTGTTAATCAAAAAAATAACCTAAAAAGCCCAGCTGATAGCGGATTTGATGAAGCTTGGAGCATGTTAAATAATCTAATAAGGAGCAAAGAGGTACAATGAGCGTTTTATATCATCTATTAATAAATGCCAAAAACCACCCAAACGCCCCAGCTATTATAGCCGATGATGGGGAAG
>NZ_JAGCNF010000085.1 GCF_017646085.1 Campylobacter sp.
GTAGCTATTGGTACGCTTGGATTTATCTTGCCAAATGCTACAACATTAGCAATGGCAAGATTTACAGACCACTCCGGTACCGCCTCAGCTGTGCTTGGGACTATACAGTTTGGATTAGCCGGGGTAATTGCTTTTGGGGTTGGAGCGCTTGGGGCAAATACCCCACTATTTCTAGCTTTAGCAATGCTAGCGCCATGTGCTTTAGCAGTTATTTTACGCTTTAAAATAATATAGTTAAATATAGATTTTAGCTTTTACTAAAATCTATATTATTTTAATCTTTATAAACGCAATCAGCAAATATAAATTTATGCTCATTAGGGATTGCATTATATATTGCATTTGCTAGATTGCGAATCTCCCAAAGGGCACTTTTAGAACTTCTTAAAGTTATGAAGTTTTGCAAACTTCTAGCATTTATACTCCAGCTAAGCTCAGTTTTATAACTCTCTGGTAGGCAGTATTTAGCGATATCTAGACTAGTGTTTGCAGCTAAAATCTCACGCAGGTTATTTAGTGCTTTAATACTAGCATTATCTACATCTGCGTTTCCACTTAGAACCAGATAGCGATTTGCGTTTTGCCAATCATTTAGCCTAAATTCACTCTCGCCCTTTAGCTCTTTTAATGTGTAGCGTGTGCTTTTTACGCTTAGGCTAGCTATGCGGTGGCGGGCTAATTCTTGTAATAAGGCACGGCTAACACCTTTGATATAAAAGTTATAATATAGATGTTCTAAAGTACTAGCGTGTTTGAGTTTGTTACCAACTCGCTCAATTAATGCAATATCAATCTCTCCACCATTATCGCCCTTATCAAAGCTTTGCCAGCAGGTACGAATAGCGTTAGAACAAACCCATAATGGCGTGTGATTTAGCAGTGTTACTTCCATTTTTTTGCCCTTATTTATAGATGACTACTTGTTCTAAACTTTGGCGAATTTTAGCTGGTGCTTCTTCATTGCTATATCCTAGCGCGATGACAAGCACAGGTTTAAAATTTTCCCCTAAATTTACAAAATCATTTAATTTATCTGCATCAAACCCAGCTACAATGCAGCTTTTAACACCTAGACTTTGAGCGATATTGACCATATTAGCACTTGCCATATAGCATTGAAGTGATGCGTAATGCATTAGCTCTTCATCGGTTTGTGGGTTAAATCTAGCTGCGAAGTGATCAAGGGCTTTTTGAAGTCTCTCTGGTGTGCGTGGCTTGCGATCTACTTGAGTTCTTATAAAGTCGCAGCCGCCTTTTAGATCATTGCGTGCGATAATTATTATAGCGTGGCTACATCCGCTTACTTGGGCTTGATTATTGCATATTTGCCCTAATTCTTTTAAATCATTTTCTTTGCTTACAACCATAAATTTCCACGGCTCCAAACCACATGAGCTAGGACTTAATCTAGTAAGATCTAAAATTTCGTTTATAGTCTCTTGATTAATTTTTTGATTATTAAATTCTCTACATGAATAGCGCTCTTGCATTATTTTTTTCATTGTTTTTTCCTTTTTGGTTTGTACTGGTTTTGATTTGAATTTTGTAGATTATAGCGGTATTTTATCAATAGTTGGTGAATTTGGGTTAATGGATTAAGCTCTAATATTTTTGTATAAATTTACCATTGCAAGCTAGATGCATAATAATCAAAGATTTTACTATTTGATTATAGAATAAATTAAAAGCCAAATTAAGCAGTAGATCTATAAGATTAACTGCTTAATTTAGTTAAGGATTTAGCAAGATATTTAGATAAATGTAACTAATAAATCAACCTAAATTTATCTATTTTTTTGCCATTCTTTTGCGCACTGTTGGATCTAAGTAGCGTTTTCTTACTCTAATATTTATTGGAGTAACCTCTACTAATTCATCCTCTTCAATCCACTCTAAAGCACGCTCTAGGCTTAATTTGCGTGGTGGCACTAGCTTGATTGCATCATCGCTTCCACTAGCTCTTACATTGGTTAGGTTTTTACCTTTTATAGGATTTACATCTAAATCATTTGGTCTGCTATGTTCGCCAATGATCATACCTACATAGACTTTTGTTTGTGGTTCGCAAAATAGTACGCCACGATCTTGGAGATTAAATAGCGAGTAAGCAAGTGCTACGCCATTTTCCATACTAACTAACGCACCATTGCTTCTATGCTCAACTGTACCGCTAAGTGGTCTAAACTCTAAAAAGCTATGATTCATCACGCCTTCACCTTTGGTGTCGGTTAAAAATTGACTTCTAAAGCCGATTAATCCACGAGCTGGAATCTCAAATTCAATCCTAGTTTGGCCATCGCCTGTAGGATTCATGCTTACCATCTCAGCTTTTCTTTTGCCTAGTTTTTCAATTACTGCGCCAGTGCAGTCATCTGGAGCATCAATTACTAGTAATTCAAATGGCTCACATTTTACCCCATTAATCTCTTTTACAATAACCTCAGGTCTACCAAGACAGAACTCAAAGCCCTCTCTTCTCATATTCTCAGCTAAGATTGTAATTTGTAATTCACCACGGCCACTTACTTTAAATTTACCTTCGCCGATATTTTCATATTTCATAGCGATATTGGTTTTCATCTCGCTTTCTAGACGTTCATCAAGTTTATTTGATGTGACATATTTACCCTCTGTACCTGATAATGGGCCATCATTTACGCTAAATACTACGCTAAGGGTTGGCTCTTCTATGTGAAGTGGATCAAGTGGCATTGGTGAGTTAGGATCTACTACGCTATCGCCCACATCTAAAGCATCAAATCCAGCAATTGCTACGATATCTCCGCTGCTTGCTGTATCTATATCTGTACGCTCAAGACCTAAAAATCCAATAAGCTTGCTAATTCTACCTGTTGTTTTGCTACCATCAGCTTTAGCTAGCATTACATTTTGATTTTTGCTAATTGTGCCATTAAATATTCTAGCAATACCAATTTTACCTACATAATTATCATAATCAAGGGTGAAGACTTGTAATTGAAGTGGATTTTCATCCTTGCCACTTGGAGCTGGAACATGATTTATAATAGTTTCAAATAGAGGCTCCATATTGATATTTTCATCTTCTAGCTTATGTTTTGCATAGCCATTTTTTGCAGCAGCATAGACGATTGGAAATTCAAGCTGTTCATCATTAGCCTCTAAAGCCACAAATAGGTCAAAAATCTCATTGATAACTCTATCAGGATCGCCAGCTGGTTTGTCAATTTTATTTACTACAACTATTGGGCGAAGACCTAAAGATAGGGCTTTTTTTACAACAAATTTGGTTTGTGGCATTACGCCTTCTTGCGCATCTACAAGGAGCAAAACCCCATCAACCATCTTTAAAACACGCTCAACCTCACCACCAAAGTCGGCGTGTCCTGGAGTGTCAATAATGTTGATTTTATAATCTTTATAGCGGATAGCTGTATTTTTGCTAAGAATTGTGATACCACGCTCACGCTCTATATCATTGCTATCCATCACTCTTTCACCGATATTTTGGTGTTCTGTGAATGTGCCTGATTGTTTTAGTAGTTCATCTACCATTGTTGTTTTACCGTGGTCAACGTGTGCGATGACTGCGATATTTCTAATATTTTCCACGAGATTTCCTTAAATATTTTCAAATTTTTAGGGGCGATTATATCTAAAAGTTGCTAAATTTGCTTTGAATTTAATAAAGATAACATAAAGCCTAAAATTCGGAATAGAATTTGCTATATAAGGCCAAAATTCTCAAACTAGGATAGCAAATGCAAGGTTTAAACGAAGCGCTATTAAGCTCAAGTAACTCCACTCAAGTCCAAAGCAAACCTGTTAAAACTGAACAAAATGAAGGTGATGATAGCTTTTATAAAATGATTGAAAATAGCGTAAAAGAGTATGAAGATTCTAAAGCTTCACAAAACTCTCAAGAAAATAATCAATCAAAACCACAAGAACAAATCACCAATCAAACCACACAAGGCTCTAGTACAAACTCTAGCGATAAAACTGCTCAAAGTTCTAGCCAAACAAATAGCGCTAAAACCGATAGCTCACAAAGCGATAAAATGATTCAAAATAGCGCTTCAAATTCAGCCCAAAGTAGTCAAAATACAGATGAGATTATGCTAGAAAATGCTGATTTTATAACGCTTTTAAGCCTTTTAGAAGCTAGTGATGGTAGCACTAAAACAGGTGCTAATCTGCTAAGTTCAAGCTTAAATAAATTCTTAGCTACTGAACAAAATATCAAAGAGTTAAAAGGGGCTAAAAATCTGCAAGAATTGCTAAATTTAAGTGAAAAATTTGGCCTAGGTCTAAGCAAAATAAAAATCTCAAAAGATGGTCTTGAAGCGCTAAAAAATGAGTTTAAAAATCTAAATGCCAAAGGATTTTTTAATCAAATTCCAGCACTAAATCAAGCTATTGATTTAAATGCAATTACTAAAAAAGATATAGAAAAGGCACTTCAAAAAACACAAAAAGATGATAAAAGTGTTTTAAGCAAGCTAATGCAAGGTCAAAGTGTAGAGCTAAGTGATGATATAAATTCGGTCAAAAAGCTACATCCAGAAGCTAAAATCGATACTCAAAAAATCACTGAAAAGCTTGCTCAAACTGCTGAGCAAAAGCTAAATCAACCTTCTGAGCTAAATAAAGAGATCAAAGATACTAAAACTACTACAACAACTACACCAAATGCTACAAAATCTCAAAGCATATCTAGCATTGATGATTATTTAGCAAATATTATGCAACGAGCAATGAAAGAAAGTAGCGAACAAAGTGCCAAAGCGGCTATGACAGCTACTACTGATTTAGCTAGTAGTAGTGTAGAGGCAAGTTTAAGCGAACAAACCACTCAAGGTATAGAGCCAACTAGCCAAGCAAACTCTCAGGTAAAAGATATTGTAAATAGTGCTAAATTAAACGCTAAAGAGTTAAATTTAAGACAGGTTTTTGATAATTTTGCAACTCAGCTTCAAGAAAAAATTAGCGAATATAAGCCGCCAATTACAAGATTTCACTTAACGCTAAATCCAGGAAATTTAGGCGAAGTCGAGATTACTTTAATTAATCGTGGCTCAAATTTGCATATAAATTTTAACTCAAACAATCAAACTATGCAGCTATTTATGCAACACCAGGCTGAATTTAGAACCAGTCTTGTAAATATGGGTTTTAGTGAGTTATCAATGAGCTTTAATGATAATGCTAATAAAGAACAAAGCCAAGGTCAAAATAAAAAGGCAAAATTTGTTAGTGAAGATAGCGAGCTAACAGAAATAGCTCAAAATGAAGAGAGTGTTTTAGAAGTAATACTACCAAAGTATTTCTAAATTTGGAATGCAAATTGCTTTAAAATGAAAAAATGTAAGAAAAATTAGGAGAGCATCATGGCAACATCTATTAATCAAACACCGCAATTTACCACTGATATCTGGGCTGCAAATGAGGCCGCGCAAAAAGCTAGTGGCGTAACAGGTGGAGTAAGTCCAAATTCGCAATTAGACAAAGATGCTTTCTTGAAGCTTTTATTGGTTGAATTGCAACACCAAGACCCAACCGAGCCGATGGATAGCGCAAAAATGCTAGAACAAACCAGCCAGCTAGCCACAGTTGAAATGCAAGAAAAAACCAACCAAGTTATGAGCCAATTAAGCGAGCAGATGCAAGCAAGTGCTTCACTAAATGCTATGAGTGCGCTAGGCAAGATGGCAAATCTAGCCAACTCAGTGGCCAAAGATACGCCATCATCTCAGGTTGATTTTAGTCTATTCTTCCCAGTTGATGCAGTTAGCGGAACAATTGAGATATACGACTCAGTGGGTAATGTCGTTCGTAATGTCAGCATAAGTGATATTAAATCTGGTGTAAATCAATTTAGATGGGATGGTTTAAGCAATAGCGGAGAACCAACACTTCCAGGTGAATATTTAGTAAAAGCTAAATATATAGATGCTAATGGTGGCAATAGAGAGACTGTTTTAGGTCAGTATCCAGTCGAAGCTGTTAAATTTGAAAAAGGCGTAGCATATATCAAAGTTGCTGGTGAGTTTGTAGCGATGGATCAAGTTAGAGAATTTACTGAATCAATTGTATATAATACAGTAAGCTCAAACCAAACTAGTTCAAGCAATAAAAAAGAAGAATCAAAAGATGAAGATCTAAGTGATAAACCACAAGACGCTAAAGATGAATTAGCTAAAGATGAGAGTCAAAAAGATGAGGTAGTCAAGTCATGATGATAGGATTTTATAATGGCGTAAGTGGTGTAAAGACTGCTGAATTTGGTCATAGTACTATTGGAAATGATATCTCAAATATTAATACAGTTGGCTATAAAAGCTCTACGGCTGAATTTAAAAGTCTATTTTATAGCACTTTAGCAGGTGCGTCTAGTTCGCCAGTAAATTCTCAAATCGGACTAGGCTCAACCAAGATGGCAACATCGCTAAATTTTACCCAAGGAAATTTGCAAACTACTGATAATGTTTTTGATATGGCAATTGATGGCGATGGATTTTTTGGTTTAATTGGAAATAATGGCGAGCAGTATTTTACTAGAAATGGCGAATTTACCAAAGATAGCGATGGAAATTTAGTAAATAGAAGTGGTATGTATCTACTAGGTACAGTCGCTCCGCTAAGTAGCGCAACATTAGGAGAGAGTGCATTAAATAAACTAGGAGTAACAGGTGGAAATGTTGAGGCTTATAGCATTCCAATTGGCCAAAATATAGAACTTGGCACTGTAGGCTCTCAAGGTAAAATTCAGCTCCCAGATGTACTATATACACCATCATCGCCAACAACACAGGTAAGCTACTCAGGCTATTTAAATTCAACTATTTATACTGAGCCTCGTAGTGTAGAGCTTACTAGTGAGAGTTTTACAGTTGAAGCTAATAAAAACACTAATAAAATCACTATTACTGGTGATTTAAATTTAACTCCAGAGATCCATCATCCAAATAAAGCCAATAACGAGGTAATGATCACTATCACAGATGCAAAGGGCCAAAGTGTAGAGGTAAAGGCCTCAACTCAAGCTGATGGAAAATTTTCAGTCGAATTTGACAATGGCAATGCAACGACCAAGCTAGATTTAGATGGTGAACTAACATACTTAGCTAGTGCAATGGTAAAACAAGAAGTGGCCACCCCACAGACATTTACTACTGATATTTGGGCGCCAAATGGGGATAAAAATATTTTAAAGCTTGAATTTACTAAGCAAGTTCCACAAGATCAGCAAATCGCATTTGATGCTGTTGTAAGCGTGATTGGCCCAGATGGGGAGATTATTAGTGCTACACAAGGCGAGCTAAGATATAATCAAAAAGGTGCGTTAGTTAGTAATACCTTAGGCGCTATTAATAATGGTGGAGCAAATTTAGAACTATCACTAGGAACACCATATAATCCAGCAGTGCCAAATACAGGCTTTGATGGATTAAAACCAGCTGAGCAAATTAGCGCTGAGTTAAGCGTTTCAAAAAATGGTAGATCTGAAGGTTTGCTAACTGAATATACAATGAGCGATAGTGGTGATATTTTAGCAGTATTTGATAATGGCGATATGGCAACAGTAGCAAAGGTTGCTCTATATCACTTCCAAAATAATCAAGGCCTAAACAAAGCTAGCGAGAATACCTATCAAGCTAGTGCAAATTCGGGCGAGCCGATATTTTATACTAATGCTAATGGCGAAGTGATTTATGGGGCAGCGATTCGTAATCATATGCTAGAGATGAGTAATGTGGATTTGGGTGTATCGCTAACTGATA
>NZ_JAGCNF010000086.1 GCF_017646085.1 Campylobacter sp.
CTCAGTAGATAGAGGTTTTGTAGCTAGGAGTACAACTGGATTGAGCGGAGCAGCACTTGCAACACTAGTAAATGAAGCAGCTATAAATGCATTAAGAAACGGCAGAGAGATTATAAATAATGATGACTTTAAGGCTGTGGAAAATAGGGTAATTGATGGCAAAAAACACCTTCATAGCCTAAGTCAAAACGAAAAGCAAATTCAAGCTATTTATCAATCAGCCAAGGCATTAATGGCTGAGTTTTGCGGTATTAATTTTAATCAAATTTCGCTTTTAAATGATAAATTTGGTGCTAGCGATACATTTTTAAGCTCAAAAAGTGATCTTTTGGGGCTTATCAAAGTACATTTAGCCGGTATTTGTACGATGAATTTAATCACTGGTGAACTATATACTAATTCCAAAAATGATATAAAAATAGCTAAAAATATCGCTAGGGAACTAGTAATGGAGTATGGAATGGGGGATAGGATTATGCCTAGTGATGATGAGACTAGAGAGCTTTTAGAACGAATTCGCAGCGAAGTAAATGAGCTAATAGATAAGATGAGATCTGAGATAGATGCCTTGGCTAAATTTTTACTAGAGAATGAATCAGCAAGTAGGGCTGATGTAATAATGATAATACAAAGGATAAATAATGGCTAAAATAGGAGTATTAACACTAAGCGATAGAGCAAGTGCTGGAGTCTATGCAGATGAGAGTGGTATAGCGATTCAAAATATACTAAAAGAGTGGGTAATAGGTGATTTAGAGTTTATTTATAGGGTTATACCTGATGATTATGAGTTAATAGTAAATAGTCTAGAACAAATGTGTGAGCAAGGATGTGATATAGTATTTACCACCGGTGGGACAGGGCCAGCACCTAGAGATGTAACGCCTGAAGCAACTGAGGCTGTATGTGAGAAAATGCTACCAGGATTTGGTGAATTGATGCGCTCAGTTAGCTTAAAATATGTACCTACTGCTATATTGTCACGACAAAGTGCTGGTATAAAAAATAAGACTTTAATAGTAAATTTGCCAGGTCAGCCAAAAGCGATAAAGGAGTGTTTGGAGCCTATTTTTCCAGCGATTCCATACTGTTTAGATCTAATTGGTGCAGCTTATATTGAATGCGATGAGAATATTATGAAAGTATTTAGACCAAAGAAGAAGTAAATAATTAAAAATAATAAAAAAATATCAAATGGCAAAGATGAGAGCATAAATAAAAGAGTATTTTTGAGTATCTATCAAAAAATAAATTTTTTAATTCCTATGTATCAATGAAATTATGTCTGGAGCGAATTGGTTAAAATATGATATAGAAAAAAGAAATAAGCAGATATATAATAAATTTGCTGAGTTTTTGAAAGTATATTTCATATTAATCCTTCTTAAAGGATTATAAAAATTAAATTTAGAATATTTATAATTTTTATAAATATTCTAAACAACATTCAATTTAGCTATTTACCCAGGTAATATTTAACCCAAAACCTTTAATAGCTACAAATTCTTTAGACTCGCTTGAGCTTAGGATTTTAATATCGCTTGCACCAAAATACTTTAAGATTTGAGCACCTACACCATAATTTTTAATCAAGCTACTATCATCATCATTGCCAGATAGAAATATTAGTATTCCACCTTCACTATCTAGTAGTTCTATGTGAGATATAAACTCATTGAATTTATGTGAATTTAAAAGCTCTATATCATCTTTTATTTTATGAAATTTTACATTTGTTTTGGTATTTATATTGCCAAAAGTAAAAGCAAAATGAGTATTACCCAAATGATCTGTTATGCTATATTTGTGTGCTTTTTTACCTGCTATTTGCGATTCTCCTAGTTCATTTACGCTAATTAATTTTTCATGATGGAGGCGATATTCTATAATCTCAGCTATACTTACCATATTTAATTCAAATTTATCACAAAATTTTTCTAAATCATCGCGTCTAGCCATTGTGCCATCATCATTTACTATCTCGCATATTACAGATACTGGTGCTAGACCGGCTAATCTGCACAGATCTATACTGCCCTCAGTATGTCCGGTTCGCTCTAGTACCCCGCCACTTTTAGCAATTAGTGGAAATATATGACCTGGACGGACAAAATCATCAGCTTTTGTAGTGCCATCTACTAGCATTTTAATTGTCATATCTCTTTCATATGCACTTACTCCAGTAGTCGCCTTTTTAGCGTCAATACTAACAGTAAATGCTGTCTCGTGACAGCTGGTATTGGCTCCAACCATTGGATAAAGATCAAATTTGTCAGCTAAATCCTTGCTAAGTGGCGTACATAAAACTCCTCTAGCATGAGTGATCATAAAGTTAACTTTTTGTACATCGCTAAAGGCTGCAGCAAATACTATATCACCTTCATTTTCCCTATCTTCATCATCTACCATGACTATCATTTTGCCATTTTTTATATCCTCTATGGCCTGGAGTACTCTTTCAAAAGCCATTTTAATTCCCTTTTATATCTAGATATTTCTTAATACTATTTTCATTTGTATGCCAGTTTTTATCAACTTCTACATTTAATTTAATAAAAACCTTTTGATTACTAAATTCACTTATAATTTTGCGAGCTACAATTCCAATCCGCTTAATAGTAGTACCATTTTTACCAATTAAAATCGCCTTGTGATGAGTATTGTCTGTTATGATTTTTGCTTCTATTTC
>NZ_JAGCNF010000087.1 GCF_017646085.1 Campylobacter sp.
AGTTGGACTAATTGGAGAACAAGCATTTAGATGTATTATGAAAGATGATAGAATTGATGAGATTCCATTAATTTTAGAGACTATTGATGAGACTATCTGGGCTGATGAGATTAAAATGCTTAGAGATTTTACAAAATAATTTAGGAGGTTTTAATGAGACTGAGGGGGGGGGGTTCAAGCCCAAAATAAAATGCTAAAGATTGGCTATTTTGCCGATGGTATTTGGTCGCATAACGCATTTAAAATAATCGCAAGTGATCCAAATATGCAGATTTGTTTTATATGCGTTAGACGTGGCTCAGATGATAAAATTTTAGCTAAATTTGCTGCTGATTATGGTATAGAGCTTTTTAGAGATTGCGATATTAATTCGCCCCAATTTTTAGCTATGATTACTAAATTTAATTGCGATATATTTGTTTCAATGTCATTTGATCAAATTTTTAAGCCTCAAATTATAGATCTTGCCCCGCTTGGTGCGATTAACTGCCATGCTGGTGCTCTGCCTTTTTTATCGTGGACGAAATATTCTAAACTGGGCATTAATAAATGATGAAAAAAGTTTTGGTATTACAGTCCATTATATTGATGAAGGGATTGATACAGGCGATATAATCTTGCAACGACATTACCCAATTAGCGATAATGATGATTATAATACACTTTTAGAAGTAGCACATACTCAATGCGGAGTGATTTTGCACGATGCGCTAAAGATGATTTTAAGCGGCAAATTTAAGCCAATCAAACAGTCAAGTATAGATAAATACGGCTTTTATTGTTCACAAAGACGCAACGGCGATGAGATGATAAAGTGGAATCAAAGTAGCCGTGAAATTTTTAATTTCATTCGTGCTATCACTCATCCTGGTCCGCTAGCTAGAGCCGTTCTAAATGGCAAAGAGATGAAGATAAAACAAGCCATCTACCACCCAAATGCTCCAAGTTATAAGTGTATAAATGGTGCTGTAGTTGGACTTAGTCAAAATGGCTTTTGGGTAAAATGTAGCGATAAAGCTTTAGAAATTGTAAAATTTGAGTATGATGGTAAGATTAAAATTGGAGATAGATTTGAATTGTATAATTAACAAATATTTATCATTATGTGTGTTTGGTATGCTAAAGGAGTATTTAAAATGATAAAATGAAAACATTTAGCATAAACCAAAATGATGCAGACGACAAAAGAAGATATAAATATACTTGACCTAAGTTTTATTTTTGCGTTCTTTAATCATTGTGAATGCAAATTCATTATTTAGATCAAAAATATAATTTTCTACAATTTGCTTAATATCTTTTATATGGTGGCAAAAATTTTTATCTAATTCCATTTTATCTAAAAGCATTATAAATTTTATTTTTACAATACTCATCTGTTAAAAACATTTTAAAAAAGACAAAATTTGGAATTTAAAAATGCTTTTTACCAAAAATTGTCTTAATATTAATACTTTGTGATAGCGTATAGCCTACAACATCTCTACACCGCTACCTTTGATAATCTGACCAATTATATATCCATCACTATTAGCTAATACATAATCAACTTTATCATTTGGCACTACTAATACCATTCCTACACCGCAATTAAACGTTCTATCCATTTCACTTTGTTCTACGCTTTTAGCAATAAGATCAAATATTTTTGGCGTTTTTATAGCGCTTCTTTGTACTCTTGCGCCTAAGCCATTTGGAAGTACTCTTGGCAAGTTTTCTACTATACCACCACCAGTTATATGTGCCATTGCATTTATGCTATCTTTAAGGCGTAAAAACTCATCTACATAAATTCTAGTAGGCTCTAGCAGTGTTTCTAAAAGCGTCTTGCCCTCAAATTCATCACCCAAATTTAACTTCTCTTTTTTAATTACTGCACGAGCAAGCGAATAACCATTTGAATGCAAACCTGAGCTTGGAAGAGCTATTAGAGTATCGCCTTCATTTACAAATTTAGTTCTATCTATCTCATCTTCTTCAGCAATTCCTACGGCAAATCCAGCTAAATCAAAATCTCCTGAGCTATACATACTTGGCATCTCAGCCGTTTCACCACCAATTAAGGCACATTTGGCTTGCACGCAGCCTTTGGCAATGCCACTTACTACCTCTTTAGCTGAATTGATATCAAGCTTGCCAGTTGCATAGTAGTCCAAGAAAAACATCGGTGTAGCAAAGTTGCATATCAAATCATTTACACACATTGCAACTAAATCCACGCCTACGGTATCAAGTTTTCCGCTATCTATTGCTAGACGAAGCTTGGTACCTACGCCATCTGTTGCAGCTAGAAGGGTTGGTTTTTTATATCCGCTTGGAAGTCTAAATGCTCCAGAAAATGAGCCAATTCCACCTATTACATTTTGAGTTAGAGTTGATTTAACAAATGGCTTAATCCCCTCAACAAAGCTATTCCCAGCATCTATATCTACGCCTGCGTCTTTATAACTTATCATATTTTACCCTTTAATAAAATTCTTATGATTTTAGCCAAATTTGGCTTAAAATCTTTGACTAAATCTAAATTTTATGATAAAAAAAGCAAATTTTGCTCTTTTTATCATAAATTATTTAGCTAAATCATCTAAAATAAATTTACTCTTTTGCAACACTTGCCCTATCAAGCAAATAAGCTATATGTTGCCAGCTAAATCCGCTTGCCTCGCTTAGCCCGATTTCGCAAGTGCTAGAGTTGCTAAAGCCAATATTAATAGCACTATTTTTATAAAATCTTTTAAACTTAGTTGTAGCGTGTATATTTAATTGCGGAGTAAAAAATCCCTTATATCCAGCAAATCCACAACATGCAGTCTTGCTATCAACTAAAATTTGCCCTTTAGTACAAAGTTTAGCTAAACTCATCATAGTATCTTCAAGTCCTAGTTTTTTACTAGCACACATTGTGTATAGTCCTATTGCGTCATTTATTGGGACGATAGAAAGCCTTGGAGCGATAAATTTAAATAGATATTCACTTAAATCATAAATTTCAAATCTATCTTTAAGAGATTTGATAAGCTCATATGAGCATGCACCATGATCGATAATTACAGGATATTTGCCATCTTTTGTAGCCTCTCTTAATATATCAATATTTTTAGCCCTATTTAGCTCTTTTGTGTCTGGATAATTAGTAAAGATCTTACCACAACAAATATCATCAATTTGCTCAGGATAGATTACATTTATCTTAGCTTTCTTACATAGTGATTCAAATACCTCTTGAATAGGGCGTTTATCATTTAAATGCTTATTTGGAGCAAAAGCTCTATTTAGACAGCTTGAAAAATATACTACACTCTCATTAAAACCATAATTTTTATCACACAATTTATAGCTATTTTTTTTAGGTAGATACTCTCTAAGAACTGGAGTTTTTATAGCTAAATTGGCTCTAAAAGATAATTTACGAACTAAATTTGAGTTTAGTATATTTGCAGCTGATAGGGCAAATTTAGCTCCATTAAGAGCTAAAGAAAAATTTGCCTTGGCTAACTCAGCAGTTTTTTTGCTAAAGTCGCTTGCATTTGCTTTGCGTTCGTTTAGAGCTAGATTTGCTGTATTTATCCCTACTGGACATAATTCTTCACACATAGAACAGGCCGCACAACTCTCATTTAGGAAGTATTTTGCACCATCTTTTAACTCTTTTAGCAATTTTTTGCTAGCTCTATCATTTAGCGAACCTAGCCTTTGCATCTCTCGTTTTAGAGCAATTCTTTGACGTGGGCTTAGAGTTAATTTATTAGACGGGCAATTTTTTTCACAAAATCCACACTCTACACACTCATCAAATTCATTTCCAATAAGTGCTGATTGCTTTATATTTTTTTTGAATATATCTTTATCATCGCTGATTATAACATCTGGATTTATTAGAGTATGTGGGTCAAATATCTCTTTGATCTTTTTATTTATAGCATAAGCTTTAGCTCCCCACTCTAGCTCTACAAATGGAGCGACCATTCTACCGGTTCCATGTTCAGCTTTTATGCTCCCGCCAAAGCTAGATACCATTTTTGACATATCTTCAACTAAATTTGAAAAGTTTTCAAATTCGCCATTTTGACTTAAATTTGGCGTAATGATAAAGTGCAAATTACCAGCTAAGGCATGACCAAAAATAATAGCACTATCTTTAAATCCATGCTTATCAAATAACTCTTGAAGTTTTTTAATTCCTTCTCCAAGATCTTTAATCTCAAAACAAATATCTTCAGTTATAACGCTACTTCCTGGTCTTTTTGCACTTGCTGCTATTGGGAATATTCCTTTTCTAATTTTCCACCAATTAGCAAATTCATTCTCATCAAAGCTAAATTTAGCCTCGCGGCTTGTTGGATAATCTTTAATAGCATTTTTAATCTTATCTACTTGCTCTTTTAATATCTCTTCATTATTATTTTGGCTTTGGATTAAGATACAAACCTCTCCTTCATTTATATCAGGTAATATCTCACTTACGCCTTTGAACTTAGAAGCAGCTTTGAGTGAACCATAATCCATTATTTCAGCACTTGAGATCTCGTTTTCAAATTTAGCTAAAATCTCTACAACCTTAGCAGCTTTTAATATATCATCATAAAACAAAAGCGCACAAGCTTTATATTTTTCATCATCAACACATTCAAGCTCAACACTACTTACAAATCCTAATGTTCCTTCACTACCAATAAATAAATGAGTGATAATATCAATTGGATCGCTATAATCTAAAAGAGCATTAAGGCTATATCCAGTTGTATTTTTGATCTTATATTTTCGTTTTATTAATTCACAAAGCTCTGGATCGGCTATAATTTGAGAACGCAAATTTAAAACTTGATTTATTAGTTCTTTATGGCTATTTTTAAAACTCTCTATGCTTAGTGCATCTGAGCTATCAAGGATAGTTCCATCACCTAAAATAACTCTAATTGATTTTAATGTATTATATGAGTTTTGCTTAACTCCACAACACATTCCACTTGAGTTATTATTTACTATTCCACCAATTTGAGCCGCAGCTATAGTGGCTGGGTCTGGGCCAATTTTTTTACCTAAAGGTTTTAGGGCTTTATTTGCATTTTCACCTATTACGCCACAACCTAAAGTAATAGAGCTAGCATTGCTATTTACCTTCATATGATCCCAGCAAAAATCTAGGCAAACTAGTACCGTATCACATGAGCTTTGGCCACTTAGACTAGTTCCTGCTCCTCTAAAGCACAGTGGAGTATTAAATTTACGTGAAAGCTCATAAGCTTTGATAATTTCGCTTTCATCTTTTAACATCAATACTAGCTTTGGTACATATGAGTAGCATGAAGCCTCCACACCATAACAGAAGCGACGAAGATAATCTTTATACACTCTACCATCAAAAATTTTAAAGGCGGCTTTATAAAACCCCTTATAATCTTGCATAATCCATCCTTTTTATATTCAAAAATTTAGTTGATTTTAGCAAATTTGAACTTATTTTATGCTAATATAACCTAAACTTTATTAAAGGGAAAATCATGGCAAATTATCCAAAAGCAATTGGACCATATAACGCATATAGAGTAGTTGGAAATTTAGTATATTGCAGCGGTCAAATACCGCTAGATCCAAACTCTGGCGAAGTTATAGGTGATGATATCAAGGCTCAAACTACTCAAGCTTTAAAAAATGTAGGTGGCATCTTAAATGAGTTAAATTTAAGCTATAAAAATGTCGTAAAAACTACAGTTTTTCTAACTGATATGGGTGAATTTGGTGAGATGAATGAGGTATATGCAAGCTTTTTTAGTCAGCCATATCCAGCCAGAAGTGCAGTAGCTGTAAAAGAGTTGCCAAAAGGTGTAAAAGTTGAAGTTGAGGTCATAGCGTCCATTGAGTAAATTTAAAAATGCGATAGTTATAACCGGAGTGATTGGAAGCGGCAAAAGCACAGTTGTAAATTTACTCAAAATTTACGGCTTTAGCGTCATTGATGCTGATGAGATTGCACATGGGCTTTTAGATGAGTGCTGGGAGAGAATCGCTAATGAATTTGGCAATGAATTTATAAGTGATAAAAAGGTTGATAGAAAGCGCCTTGGTAAGCTAGTTTTTAGTGATGAGAACGCTAAAAGAAGGCTTGAGAATATGCTCCATCCGCTTATTAGAAAACAAATTTTTGATAGCGCTAGCGAACTTGAAGAGAAAGAAAAACCATATTTAGTTGATCTACCTTTATATTTTGAGAGTGCACCAGCTTATGATGAATTTAAGAGTGTTTGTGTGGTTTATGCCCTTGAGCCAATCTGTCTAGAGCGTATAATGCTACGTGATGGAATTAATCTAAATGAAGCCAAAGCTAGATTAAATTCGCAAATATCAATAGATGAGAAGCTAAAACTTGCTACTTTTGTTATTGATAATAGTTCTGATATGAAGCATCTAAATTTACAAATTGATAAGTTTATATCAGCATTAAAAAGTAGATATAAAACCCTAAATATTTAGAGGAATAGATGAAACTTAACACAAAAATTAGTGTTTGTATTTTAGTAAAAAATGCTCAAGATACTATTAAAGAGTGTCTTGAGTCCTTACAAAGCTTTGATGAAATTATCTTGCTTGATAATCAAAGTAGCGATGATACCTTAAAAATCGCAAATGATTTTAAATCTAAATTTGATAATCTTAGGATATATCATAGTGAATTTATAGGGTTTGGACCGCTTAAAAATTTAGCTATTAACTATGCTAGTAATGATTGGATATTTAGTATTGATAGCGATGAGGTTTTGGAGTTTAGCACATTAAAAGAGTTAGAAAATTTAGAACTAAATCCAAATATTATCTATGCAATGCCTAGGAAAAATCTCTATAAAGGCGAATGGATAAAAGCTTGCGGATGGCATCCAGATTTTGTATTAAGATTATTTAATAAAAATAGTACTAAATTTAACTCCAATTTTGTTCATGAGAGCTTGGAAATAGGTGACTTAAATATAGTGAAGTTGCAAAATGGGTTAAAGCATTATGCCTATAATGATATATCTGTTTTAATAGATAAAATGCAAAAATACTCCACCTTGTGGGCAAAGCAAAATAGACATAAATCAAGTACAATGGCTAGTGCCATATTGCATAGCGGATGGAAATTTATTAGAGATTACTTTTTTAAAAGCGGATTTATGTATGGATATAAAGGCTTTGTGATTAGCTTTTGTAATGCTCTTGGTGCATTTTTTAAATATGCTAAATTATATGAGTTAAATCATCAAATGCCAAGTGTGAGTTTAATTGTAACTACATACAATAATGAAAAATATTTAGAACAAGTTTTAAAAAGTATAGAAAATTTGGATTATTTACCAGATGAGGTTTTAATCGCTGATGATGGAAGCGGCAAATCTACAGCAAATTTAATTAGTAAATTTCAGCAAAATTTCCCTTGTAAATTAAAGCATATCTGGCAAGAAGATAATGGGTTTCGCTTGAGTGAAATTCGCAATAAAGCCATTAATAATGCAAAAAGTGAATATATTATAATTATAGATGGGGATATGGTTTTAGATAAAAACTTTATCCTTGATCATCTTAAATTTGCTAAGAAAAATCAGATTTTACAAGGCTCAAGAGTAGTTTTAAATGAGAGTCAAACTGCCTCTATTATAGGGGGGGGCAATGTTTGTGAGTTTAAAAGCTTTAAATCTACTCGCAACCCTATATTTTCAAAACTTATATATAAAAGCTCAGCTATTAAATCAGATTTTTTTAATAAAAAAGATTTTATCAAAGGAATTCGAAGCTGCAATATGAGCTTTTATAAGAGTGATTGTATAGCAATTGATGGATTTAATGAGAGCTTTGTAGGCTGGGGGAGAGAAGATTCTGAATTTGTGGCTAGATTTTTGTTTAATGGTGGAGAGCTTAGACGGATGAAATTTGCTGGGATTGCATATCATCTATATCATACTGAAAATAGCCGTGAAATGCTAGAATCAAATCATCAAATCTATCTAGATACTATAAAAAATAAAAGAGTTAATTGGCAATGAAAATTTTATTAACAATTGGAGATATTACTCTAACAGGTGGCGCTGAAAGAGTTGTAACTAACCTAGCTAATGCTTATGCGCAGATTGGATTAGATGTAGAAATTTTGAGTTTTTATAAAAGCACAGATAAAGAGGCTTTTGAACTTGATAATAGAGTTAAATTAAGCTATATGCATCAAAAATCATTTGATAAGAAGCGTAAAAATTTCTTCTATAAAATGTTTTATAAATTTATTGAAAGCTACATTTTAAAGCGTGATTTTAAAGATAAAGATTTTATAATTTTTAATAACTCTCCACACTTTCCATTGTTTAAAAATGCCAATACTTGCCATTTAAAGATTATTCATGTAAGGGCTAAAGGAAGATATTTAAAACGATACGATTATTTTGATGCTTTAGTCTTAATTGCTACTGGAGAGATTGATTTTTGGAAAAAACATCATAAAAGCGTAGCTATCATTCCAAATTTCCTCCCAAATATCTCAAATTTAAATACAGATTATTCTCAAAAATGTGTAGTATCAATAGGTCGTATGGATGAGAGTAATCAAAAA
>NZ_JAGCNF010000088.1 GCF_017646085.1 Campylobacter sp.
GTTTTTACACTTTGCTTTAAGCATTATCCACGAAAGTAGGGGTATAAGCTCAGTAGCGCTAAGCTTTTTGGCGCAGCTTGGGCAGCGGCTACGACTAAAGACAAAATCCTCTCCAATAGGTATGCGAGTGATTAAAACTGTAGTAAATGAGCCAAGACATATCCCAAAAATAAAAAATATTAGCAACATTAAATTGCTCCAAATTTACGGTGAATGGATTTAAATTTAGCTATAATTTCTTCAAGTTCTTTACTAGTAAAATCTGGCCATAGAGTTGGTGTAAATACTAGTTCTGCATAGCTTGATTGCCATAATAAAAAGTTACTAAGCCTTTGTTCTCCACCAGTGCGAATAAGTAGATCTACATCACCAAAATTAGCGCTATCTAGGTGATTTGCAATGCTTTTTTCATCAATTTTAAAGCCATTTTGAAGAGCTAAATTTACAGCTCTTACAATCTCATTTTGGCTTCCATAATTTATAGCTAAGATTAAATTTAACCCATAATTATCTTTAGTTTTATTTTTTAAATTTGCTATAGCCTCTTTTAGTTCATTATTAAAAGGAGTTAAATCGCCAATGGTGTGAAATTTAATATTGTTTTGTAAAAAAAGCCCCTCTTTGAGATTGATAAACTTTAAAAGTAAATTTAGTAAAAAATCAACCTCGCTTTTTGGCCGTTTCCAATTTTCTGTACTAAAAGCATAAAGTGTTAAATTTTTTATATTATTTTTAGCACAATATATGGCAATATCATTTACTACATCTGCACCTTTTTTATGGCCATTGGTTCTTACTAGGGAGCGATTTTTAGCCCATCTTCCATTGCCATCCATAATTATAGCTAGGTGATTTAATTTGTTCATATTGTAGCCTTTATAACTGCTTTTTGCCATAGAGGAGATACTTGTTTAATTTCAAATTCGCATCCTAACTCATCAACTAAGGCCTTGCTAAGGCTAACATAAGGTGAGCTAACTAGGCGAATTTTTCCATCATTTATAGAGATAATTATTGGTGCAAATAAAGAAAATACCAGATAAATTTTAGGATTTTTCCCAAGTAAAATTTGTATTAATGCAGAACGGTTATCATAATAAAATGGTATATGAAGTATGTTCTCATTTAATGCCATAATCATATCTGTATATATACTAAATTCATCTTTTGAGATTGGATTTGCCATTTTAGATTTTATATATGATATTAGCCATGAGAGATTTTGCGAGCTTGCTACCATCTCAATAAGAGCTACTCCATCATCTAAAACCGGCTTTATAATCTCTCTTTTAGTAAGAGAGTTTATACTTATCATACCGCCACTTTGAGATCCGATATTAGCATAGTATTCGCTTCCTACTTCTAGATCTTTATAGCTTGTAGTGCTAATTGTTTTGGTGCCAAATTTAATATTATAACGGTTAAATCTAGTTTGTTCTAATACCTTTATGATAACTGGCAAGCTTGAGTTTATTATTGTTGGAATATTATTTGATATTTGAGCAGATTGAATTTTGGATAATTTATTTATCATATATTTTTTGCCAGTATAGTGATTTGTGATGCGACTAGTTCTTTTGATGTTAGATCTGTTTGTATAATTGTATCTTTAGTTATAAAACTTATCTTGGTTTCATTAGATCCAAATTTAATCTTATCTCCTAAAATATTTAAACACACTGCATCAAGATTTTTGTTTTTTAGCATATCTTTGGCATTATTTAGAGCGTTTTTAGCGTCCATTTCCATCTTAAAACCGATCTTTTTGCAATTTAAATTTAGATTTTTTAATATATCGATATTTAGTTTTAGCTCGATCCTATCTCCCATTTGATCTTTTTTGATCTTGCCATATTTTGGATTAGCGCATATAAAATCGCTAACTGCTGCACACATTACTAAAATATCATCTAAATTGACTTTTTGCTGATTTAAGATATTGTATAGTTCATTTGAGCTATTAAATTTAATTATTTCATATGGGGCATTAAAATCAATAGAGCTAATAAATACAACATCAGCCCCAGCATAGTAAAAGCTATCGGCTAAAGCTTTAGCCATTTTGCCGCTTGAGTGATTAGTAATGGCTCTTACATCATCGATTTTTTCAGTTGTCGGACCACCGGTGATTATGACTTTTTTATTTTTGTAAAATTTATCTTGATTTAACACTCTTTTGGCAGTTTCTACGATTACCCATGGCTCATTTAATGCACCTTTTCCATAATCACCGCAAGCTAAAGTTTTAATAATTGGCTCAATAATTATAAATCCATCGTCTTTTAAAATCTTTAAATTTCGAATTGTCGCTGGATTGTCTAGCATATTATAATTAGCAGCTGGAGCTATAATCTTAGGACAAGAGGCTGCTAGAATTGTTTGCAAAAATATATTATCAGCAATTCCATTTGCAATTTTATTGATACTATTAGCTGAAGCTGGAGCGATGATAAGTAGATCATTTTTGCTAAAGCTTATATGATCTAAACCATTTGCCCAATTTTCATTAGTAGATGTTAAAACCCCATCGCTAAGTGCTTCAAAGCCTAATGGAGTAGTAAATTTAAGAGCTCCATCGCTTAGTAATACTTTAACATTTGCTCCATTTTTTTTAAGCAGACTTAAAATTTCAAAAGCCTTATAAAAGCTAATACTGCCACAAACTGCTAGTAAAATATTTTTATTTTTCATCTTTTTTACCAAAGAATTTATAAAAAAATCCACTTTTATTATTTTGTTTGGCTCTAGCTATTATTAGATCGCCTTTTTGGCTATCATGTGTTACGCTTGAGCCAGCTGCTATTAGAGTATCATCGGCAATATTTAGTGGAGCGATTAGCTGTGTATCGCTACCTATAAATACGTTTTTGCCTATTATGGTTTTATTTTTATTTTTGCCATCGTAGTTGCAAGTGATTGTACCACATCCTACATTTGTACCGCTACCAATTTGACAATCACCTAAATAGCTTAAATGTCCAGCTTTTACATTATCTAAATTTGCATTTTTAAGCTCTACAAAGTTACCAATGTTAGTGGAGACTATGTAGCTTTTTGGTCTTAGGTGCGCCATTGGACCGATATCGCTATCTATTACTGTGCTATACTCTATAACTGAACTGCTTTTAATTATAGAGTTTTTAATAAAGCAATCACCTTTAATTACGCAACCACTTTCTATTTCACATTCGCCTTCAAATTTAGCTCTACTATCTATAAATACAGTTTGTGGCAGTCTAATTATAACTCCATTTTTCATTAAATCTGATTTTATCTGCTCTTGCATTATATTTTCGGCTTTGCTTAGAGCTAGCTTATCATTAATACCCATAAAGTTTTGCTCATCTACTAATACAGAGCTCACGCTTTTACCAGCTTTGAGTGCTAGTTCTATGGCGTCTGTTAGATAATATTCATTACTTGCATTTTGGTTGTTTATTTGCGGTAGGATTGAATTTAATAAAGCCGTATCAAAACAGTAAGCCCCAGCATTGCATAGATTTATTGCTTTTTCATCTTCATTGGCATCTTTTTGTTCTACTATTTTGATAACTTGGTCGCCATCTTTAACTACTCTTCCATATCCAAAAGGATCTTTAGATACAAAAGCAGCTATGGATATATCAGCACTTGCTTGTGCTAATGACCTTAGCTCGCTAGTTGCAACTAAAGGCATATCGGCGCATATTACTAAAGTTTTGTTAAATTTAGGTCTTGCTGCCATCACAGCTCCAGCAGTACCTGGGAAATTGATAGTGTCTTGAGTGACAATATTTATATTATTAAATTCTCTATTTATCTCTGAGCTTACTTCATTAAATTGATAGCCTAAAACTACTGTTATATCATTAGATATTTGTAGTGATTTTTCTATCACATGAGCGATCATTGATCTGCCACTTAGAGTGTGTAGGACTTTGGATTTAGGTGATTTCATACGGGTGCCATTACCGGCTGCTAGTATAATGATTGATATATTTTCCATAATCTTTTCTTTGTAGGATAAATTTTACAATATTGTACCTAAATATGGTTAAAATTGATTAAATTTAGATTACAAGCTTAACAATAAATTTACATAAATTTCATACAATGATATTAAAATTTTCTAAGGAACATAATGAAAATATCAAAAAAATTATTAGTTATTGCTGGCGTTGTAGCTACTAGTGGGGTTATCTTGTGGTGGGTATTAAGGGAAGATCAGCCAAAAGATGAGTATATTACAACATTGGTTAAGCGTGGAGATATAATCCAAAGCGTAGATGCAGTAGGCGAAGTCTTTGCTAGTAATCTAGTAGATGTGGGCGCACAAGTAAGTGGTCAGATAAAAGAGTTATATGTAAAAGTAGGCGACAAGGTAAAAGCTGGAGATAGAATCGCTCAAATAGATAGTATAAAACAACAAAATACGCTTGATCAGCAATTAGCAGCTTTAGAGATTTTAGAGGCTAAGCTAAACTCAGCTAAAATTTCAACTGATATTGCATTAAAGCAGTATAAAAGAGAACAAAATTTAGCAAAACAAAATGCTACAAGCCAAGAGAGTTTAGAAAATGCAAAAGATAATTATAGTTTAAAACTAGCTACATTAAAAGAGATACAGGCTCAAATAAAGCAGACTGGAATTGAGATTAATACTGCTAGAACAAATTTAGGTTATACAGATATTAGGGCGCCATTTGATGGAGTTGTAGTATCTGTGCCAGTAGAGGTTGGTCAAACTATTAATGCTAATCAAACAACTCCAACTTTAGTAAATATAGCAGATTTAAGCAAGATGGAGATAAGATTGCAAGTAAGCGAAGGAGATATACCAAATATTAAAGTAGGTAATAGGGTAGAGTATTCAATTTTATCAAATAATTTTAAAAAATATAACGCACAAATTAGCTCAATTGACCCAGGTTTGACTACACTAAGTGATGGTAAATACTCTACTTCAAATTCAAATTCAAGCAGTACTAGCTCAAGCTCAGCTGTATATTATTATGCTAAGGTAAATGTAGATAATAGTGATGAGATTCTTCGTATAGGTATGACAACAGAGAATAAAATAATAATTGCTGAAAATAAAGATGTCTTATATCTACCTACAATGGCGATAAAATCAGATAAAGATGGTAAATTTGTATATATTAAAAATGGCGATAAGATTGAACAAAGAGCTATAACTACAGGAATTACAAATGGTATAAATACACAAATTCTAAGCGGTCTTAGCGAAAATGAAGAGGTAATATATTTTCATCTAAACTCAGATAGTATGAAAAATATGATAAATGGCTCTAAAAGACCGATGATGAGGTTGTAATGATTAGGCTAAGTAAAATCCGTAAATCCTTTAAAGTCGGTGATACTCAAACTGAGGTATTAAAAGGTATAGATTTAGAGATAAAAAAAGGAGAGTTTGTAGCTATTATAGGGCAATCTGGTAGTGGTAAAAGTACTCTTATGAATATCTTGGGTTGTCTAGATACCTCAACAAGTGGAAAATATGAACTTGATGGTAAAGATATAAGTAAATTTAACAAAGATGAACTCTCAAATTTAAGATTAAAAAAATTTGGCTTTATCTTTCAGCGTTATAATCTACTTAGTTCAAATGATGTTAAAAGCAATGTCGCCTTGCCTGGGATTTATGCTGGAATAGATAAAGATACTAGACTTAGCAGAGCTAAAGAACTTTTATCTAAGCTTGGACTAGAGCATAAAATCGATACAATGCCAAACTATCTAAGCGGTGGACAACAGCAGCGTGTAAGTATCGCTAGGGCTTTGATGAATGGTGGGGAGATTTTGCTTTGTGATGAGCCTACTGGAGCGCTTGATAGTGCTAGTGGCGTGATGGTAATGCAAATTTTACAAGAGCTCCATAAAGATGGCCATACTATTATAGTAGTAACACATGATAAAGATATAGCTAGTTGGGCAAATCGTGTAATAGAGATTAAAGATGGCAATATAATTAAAGATGATGTAAAAAGCAATCAATGCTATGAAAAAAACTCTAAAAATATATCTAAAGAATCAAATTTTAAAGCTTTAAAAGATCGTTTGATAGAGAGTTTTATGATGAGTGTTGGAGCGATTAAATCACACAAGCTTAGATCATTTTTGACTATGCTTGGTATTATAATAGGTATTGCTTCTGTAATTTGTGTAGTTGCTTTAGCCAAAGGTAGTGAGCAAAAAATTTTAGCTAATATCAATAGTATGGGAACAAATACAATTACGTTGAATTTAGGTAAAAACTTTGGTGATAAAAATGCTAGAAAGTTAAAAGATTTTAGTATTGAGAGCTATAAGATGCTTGAGAGTCTTAGTTTTGTAGATTATGCTACGCCTAGAATTAATTCTACTGGATTATTAACATATGGCAATAAAAATATAGATGCAAGCCTAAGAAGTGGAAGTGAGAATTTGCTTAATGTTTCTGGGGTGACTATTATAGAGGGTAGAGATTTTGAATTTGATGATTTGAGATTTTCAAGATCAAATATTATCATTGATGATTTAGCACAAAAAGAATTTTTTGAAGGTGTTGATCCTATTGGTAAGACAATTATATTTAATAAGCAACCTTTTACTATCATAGGGGTTGGATATAAAGATCCAGGATCATATGGCGCTGATAATATTACTGTATATTTGCCATATACCACAGCGGCTAATAAGCTTACTGGTCAACAAAATATCCGTTCAATAATTGTCAAAATCAATGATGAGGTGAATGCTCAAGTAGCAGAAAGTGGTATAATAGAGGCTATGAGTGCTATTCGTGGCGCAAAGGATTTTTTTACTGTAAATTCAGATACAATAATGCAAACTGTTCAAAGTACTGTAAATACTATGAGTTTATTAATATCTGGTGTAGCATTTATCTCGCTTATGGTTGGTGGGATTGGGGTTATGAATATTATGCTTGTAAGCGTATTTGAGCGAACTAAAGAGATCGGAATTCGTATGGCAATAGGCGCTAAGAGTAAGGATATTTTGTTACAGTTTTTGATTGAGGCGATTTTGCTTTGTGCTATTGGTGGAATTATCGGTGTTGGGTTAGCATATTTAATCGGGGTAATAGTAAATGCACTAGATACCGGATTTACTATGATATTTAGCACGACCTCTATTGTTATAGCGATTGGCGTTTCTAGTATGATTGGGATAATTTTTGGATATATTCCAGCTAAAAACGCCTCTAAACTAAATCCAATCGATGCATTACTAAGGGATTAATATGAGATATATATTTACTATTTTTATTTGTATTTTAATTAGCGGTTGTGCTAGTAAAAAACTAGATTATGAGATAAAAGATGTGGAATTTTACACGCCACAGTGGTATAAAGATTTTAATCAAACTATGCTTAATAATCTAATTGATATGGCGTTAAAAAACAACGAAGATATCGGTGTAGCAGCACTAAATTTAGAGATAGCAATGATAAATGCAGGTATTGCAAGCGATAAATTTATTCCATCTATGAGCGGAGAAATTGGTGCTAATTCAAGTCGTGATATTAGTAAGAGTGATGAGTTTAGCTCTAGTTTTAACTCTAAATTTAGCTTAAGCTATGAGCTTGATATATTTGGCAAGATTTATGATAGCTATAAGAGTAAAGAGTGGCTTTGGAGTGCAAGTAGATCGACTCTAGAAAATTTACGCTTAACCATTATAAATCAAGTAGCAAATGGTTATTTTAATATTTTATATTTAAATGACTCTTTGCGTAGTTTAGAAGCAAATTTAAATAATGCTAAAATGCTTGATAATATCGTTACTTTAAAGTATGAAAATGGAAAAGAGGAACTATTAGCTATTAAACAAAGCGAACAAAATATATTAAAGCTGCAAAATCAAATTTATTCAACTAAAAGATCGCTAGAGCTTAGCTATGAGAGTTTAAAGAATTTAACTAGAAGTGAAGTTAGATTTGATGAGCTTAGCCTTAGCGGTGTGGAGTTTGTAGGGATTAGCGAATTTGATATTAGCGAGCTTTCAAACCGCCCAGATATCAGCGAAGCAGTAGCAAAGTTAAACTCAAGCTTTTATGAGTATCGTCTAAGTCAAAAGGATCTTTTACCTAGTCTTAGCCTTGGTGCAAGTTTAAGCGATAGCGATAAGGAATTTAAAAATAGTTTTAATTTCAATCAGCTTGGAGGAATTTTAAGCTTTAGTTTGCCATTTTTGGACTATTTTAAACTACAAAAACATATAAAAGTTAGTGAATTAGAATTTAACAAATTAAGGCTAAATTATGAAAAAACGCTAAAAAATGCAATAAATGAGGCATTAAAATATATAAATTTCTATCAAAATGATAAGATAACATATGATAATTTAGTTATAATGATGGAAAATCAAGATAAAATAGTTAATATTTATAAGAATAAATATCAAGAAGGCAGTGTAGAGTTAAAGGATTTATTAGAGGCACAAAATAATCTAATTTCAGCTCAAATTTCGTTACTAAATCAAAAATTTGAGCTATTAAATGATGAGTTAGGATATTATAAAGCAGTTGCAAAATAGATGAATCTTTTTGCTAATTCTAAACAATTTATAGTATTTGTTGCCATTTCTATGGCGGTTTTTACTATAAATTTTTATTTAGAATTTAAAAATTATGAAGCTTTTAAGGCAAAACCATATAGTTTTTTAAACTCCAATTTGCTTTTTAGTAACGAGAGACAGGGTAAAAATGGCAAATATTATGTTTTGCAGTTTAAAAGCGGAAATTATACATTTTACACACGTGCTAAAAATCTACCTAAATGTGTTAGTTGCGAGGTTGGAGTAATTAGTAAAAATTTGAAATTTAAAGATTATATAACTGGACGATTTTTTCTTCCAAGTTTTAAAATAACTCCGTTACAAACTTCAAAAAACCTAACAAATAGCCTAAAAGAGGCAATATCAAGCCAACATAAAAATACCAAAATGCAAGAGTTGTATAATGCGTTATATTTAGCTACGCCAATTAGTAAGGAATTGCGTCAAAATGTTACTAATTGGGGAATTGCGCATATTATTGCAATTAGCGGATTTCATCTTAGTGTAATTTTTATTTTTGTATTTTTTGTGGCAAGATTTACTATTGCACCGTTGCAAGATCGATACTTTCCATATTTAAATTTACGTTTTTATATTAGTTTGATTTTGTTTGCTTTAATGGGTTTTTATCTATATATTTTAGATTTTACTCCTAGTTTTTTGCGCTCGTATATAATGGGTTTGGTTGGATTTTTGCTTCTTAGTCGTGGACTTAAGGTTTTTAGCTTTGGGAATTTGGTTTTATCAGTATTGATTGGGCTAGCTTTTAGTCCGCAATTGCTCTTTTCTATTGGGTTTTATTTTTCGTGTCTTGGAGTATTTTTTATATTTTTATATATTCACCATTTTGGTAATAGACAAGACCTTAGTAGTTGGAGGCGAATTTTAATACATACATTAACGCTAGAAATTTTTGTATTTTTAGCTATGAATATTCCTGTATATTATTTTTTTCCAGTGACAAGCTGGTATCAGCTTAGCGTAATTCCGTTAGCCTATGCTTTTATAATTTTTTATCCAGTAAGCCTATTTTTACATCTTTTTGGAATTGGTGGTATTTTTGATTTATGGATGATTAAATTTATTGAGTTTGCCCCTGCTCAGGGTAGGGCAAATGTGGAGTTATGGGAGTTTATTGCTTATAATGTGTTAGCATTGTTAGCAATATATAAAAAACATATAATGATTTTATTAGCGTTTATTGGGCTATTTGTCTATATTTTTAATTTGATTTAATTCATTAAAACTAAAGATATTTATTCCATCTTTATGACAATAGTTTAATTTTAATTTGTGAGCGATTAAAATATTATGAACTATATAAAGCCCTAGACCAAAGCTTTTTTTGGCATTTGTGCCTTGTGTAAATGGCTCAATATAATATTTTAAATCACTTTCTAATGGCTTGCCTTTAGATGAAAATATAATTTCATTATGTGTAATTGTGATTTTGACAAATTTATCATCAGAATACTTTAACGCATTATCAATCATATTTTTACACGCAATAGCTAAGAGCTTAAAGTCAGCCCTTATCGTAACATCATCAACAGCTTCAATTGCCAAATTTGACTCTTCTGCCATTGCAATATCAATAGCTTCATCTATTACATCTCGCACTTTGCATGGTTTTAATTCGCCAACAAGTCTAGATGTTGCACGTTCTACAGCGGCAAATTCATTTATCAAACTCTCAAGTCGTTCAAACACATCTATTAAACGCTCTTGGTTTTTATTTTTTTCTATCATTTCAACAGTAATTCTGCCTTTAGTAATTGGAGTTTTTAGCTCGTGCATTATATTTCTTAAAAATAGCTGGCGACTTTTATTTAAATTTTTAATCTGACTAACAGCCTCATAAAAAGCACTTGCGACCTCACTAATCTCATCATTTCCAGTAGCTACATTTTTTATCTCTAAATCGCCTTGAGCAAATTTATCTATCTCACGTTTAAGCTTTCCAAGAGGCATAATTTTACGAATAATAAAAATATATGTAAGTAA
>NZ_JAGCNF010000089.1 GCF_017646085.1 Campylobacter sp.
CATTATTTAACCTTATTTTAGATCATATTTAACTAAAAGCTTATCATATGTGCCATCATTTTTTAATTCATCAATAGCTGAGTTGATTTTTGCTTGAAGTTCTTTGTGTTTGCCTTTATCAAATGCAAAGCTAAAGCCTTCGCTACCATCTGGAAGATGTAAAAATTCAACTAAATCTGGATTTTGTTTTAAATATCCATAACCTATTGAGCTATCTACTATAAGAGCATCGGCTTTTGCGTTTTTGACTGCCATAACTGCACCAAATATCTCATCAATAGCCATAACTTTAGCACCTTTAATCTCTCTAGCAGCTATCTCTTGAACGGTGCCAAGTTGCACTGATATTTTTTTACCTTCAAGTTGTTCAAATTTAGTTAGATCTTTATTATCAGCTTTTTTGATGAATAAATTCATAGTGTGATAGTATGATTTACTAAAATCAACAGCCTTAATTCTCTCAGGCGTAGCACTCATTGCAGCTGCTATAATATCTATTTTACCAGCTTTTAAAGCAGGAATTAAAGAATCAAATGAGATATTTACAATCTCAATTTTAAAGCCAACTTTTTTAGCGATTTCAGCCATCAAATCCATATCAAATCCAGTAATTTGATTTTGTTCATTAACAAATTCAAATGGTGGATATGTAGCATTTGTACCTACTTTGATCGTTTGAGCATTTGCCACAGCTACTAGCATAGTTATGCTAAGAATTAATTTAAACAATAGTCGCATTCTATTCCTTTATTAGTGATTTAGTACTTTATTTAAAAACTCGCCAAGTCTTGGGTGGGTAGTATCTTCAAATATTGCTTTAGGGCAGCCATCTACTGCAATTATACCTTTATCCATAAAAAATATTCTACTAGCTACATTTCTAGCAAATCCCATTTCATGGGTTACTACAATCATTGTTAAGCCTTCGTTTGCTACCTCTTTCATAATAGATAAAACCTCGCCAATCATCTCAGGATCTAAGGCGCTTGTAGGTTCATCAAATAATATAACTTCAGGTTTTAATGCTAGGCTTCTAGCAATTGCAATTCTTTGTTTTTGACCACCACTTAGTTTGTGCGGATATACATCAGCTTTAGACTCTAGCCCAACCTTTTTTAAGAGTTCAATAGCTCTATCTTTAGCCTCAGATTCGCTGCATAGTTTAGCTTGTACTGGTGCTAGAGTTAAATTTTGCATTACAGTTTTATTGGCAAAAAGGTTAAAATGTTGAAAGACCATACTTACTTTTTGTCTTACTTTATTTATATCAACTTTTTTATCTAAGATATTTTTGCCATCTATGATTATTTGACCACTTGTAGGTTCTTCTAGTCTATTTAGACAGCGTAAAAATGTGCTTTTACCACCACCACTTGGACCAATTACAGCTACTACTTCGCCTCTATTTATTTGTGTATTAATGCCGTTTAAAACGCATAAATCACCGTAGTTTTTTGTTAAATTTATTGTTTTAATCATGTCTGTTTAGCCTATTTTCTAATAATTTTGCCATAACGGAGAATAGTTTGACATTAGCATAATATACTACCCCAGCAAATAAGATTGGCTCAGGAGTAAATAGCGTAGCTTGCAAGCTTTTACTTTGCATTGTCAAATCAAATATTCCTATTAATCCTACAACAGATGTCTCTTTAAATAAGCTTATAAACTCATTAGCAAGAGCTGGGAGTATATTTTTAATTGCTTGTGGGAATATTATTAGGCGCATTGATACACTGTAGCTTAGTCCCATAGCACGAGCTGCCTCCATCTGGCCACGATCGACGCTATTTATACCGCTACGAACAATCTCAGCGACATATGCAGAGCTATTGAGTCCTAGGGCAATTACAGCTGCATAGAAGTTATCGCTAAGTGTAGCAAGAATAACAAAAGCAAATATCATTAATTGTAAAAGTACAGGCGTACCACGAATAATATCTATATATTCATCTATGAAAAATGATAAAATTTTGATATTTAAAAATTTTAAAAAGGCCAATATAAAACCCAAAATAATACCTATACTAATCCCACCAAAAGTAAGCATAATGGTAGTAAAATAGGCATTTGTATGGGCTGATTTTTGCGCATTAGTTAGCTCACTAGGAAAGGTAAGCCATACACCAATAATAATTATACCAACAGAAAAGATGAATTTAAAAAATTTTTCATTGAGCAGCTTTGACAATTTACAAACCTTACTTTAGATTTAAACAAATTGTAATTATACATTAAATTTAATTTTTTATAGCTTAATATTTCTATTATATCTTTTTTATTGATTAAATTTAAGATAATTTTGTGTAAGATATCAATTAATTGCATAAAAAGGATAAATATGAGAGTGTTAGGATTAGATATAGGCATAACTTCTATAGGATGGGCTATCGTTGAGTTTGATAAAGATGCTAAAAATGAGATAGATAAAGAGGATAAAAATAAAATTATAGATTTAGGCGTGAGACTTTTTGATGGAGTTGCAGAAGATAGGAGCGGAAATCTTCTAACTAAGGATTGGCGTAATAGTAAAAGTAGCAGACAAAGATATAAGCGTAAAAAAGAGCGTTTAAAAATTATAGAAAAAGAATTTAGATCAATTGGCTTTTTGGATAATAGCTATAATAAAGAGCGGTTTTTTGCTAAATTTCATTTTGAAAATAAAGATATATTTATCTTGCGCGCTAAAGCTTTAGAAGAAAAGCTAAGCCCTAAGCAGATATTTGCTTGTATATATTATTTAGCAAAGCATAGGGGATATAGATCTGGCCCAGTTCCACAAAGCTCTAAAAGTAAATCTAATGATAAAGATAGCGTAAAAACTATTAATGAAATCCAAAAGACAAAAACCTTGCTTGGTTATGATGTAAATAGTAATAGCTACCAAAGAACAATAGCTCAATTTGCGATTGAAAATATTGGCGATGGTGCTTATCGCAATCGTGATGGCAAAGTAGTCTTTATGGCTCAAAAAGAGATGATAGAGTATGAAATAGGAGAGATTTTAAGATATCAAAGTAAATTTTATAAAGAGATAAATGATAGCTTTATAGATAAAGTTATAGATATAGTAAATTTAAAAGCTCCAGCTATTGATGAAAATCGTATAAAAGAGATGATTGGAGATTGTGCTATTTTAAAAGATGAGATACGAGCATTTAAAAATAGCATTACAGCTACTAAATCTATGATTTTTCAAAGTATAAATAATACATTAAAAAAATATCAAATAGATATGGTTGATAATTTATATGTAGATGCTATGGATATTATCATTAAAAAGGGTAAATTAACATTTGAGAACTTAAATTCAATTTTATCATCAAATATAACAACTAAAGAGAAAGATAAATTTATAGATAATAAAGCTACAAATATGCTTAAAGATATTTGCAAGATTTTAGGTGTGAATAACTATAAGGCTATGAATGATAGGGAAGCTGAATTAAATGATTTAATCTATATCTTTGCAATTTATAAAGACTTTATGCATTGTGAAGAGAAATTTGCCCAGCATTTGGCTAAATATAGCTATACAGATAATCAAAAAGATGAAATTTTGAATTTATGTTTTAATAAGATATCTGGAACTTCAAATTTAAGTCTTAAAGCTTTAAAGGGTATTGAGCCATATTTAATAGATGGATATGTTTATACCATGGCATGTGATGAGTATATAAAACATCTAGATGATAAATCCAAAATAAAAGCAAATAGTATCAAAAGTAAATATCTAAAAGTATTAGTTAAAAAAGAAAATCCAAGAGTTAGAAAAATTGTAAATCAAGCTATCATCTTAATCAATACTTTAATTAAAAATGGAGCTAAATTTGATCAGATTAATATAGAACTTGCAAGAGATTTGCCACTTACTACCAAAGAAAAAAAGAGATATAGCGAGTCTCAAAGACGAAATGAAGAAAATAAAAAAAGCGCTAAAGCAATAGTTGGCCAAAATGCTAAAAACAAGGATATATTAAAAGCTAGATTATTAATCGAGCAAGATTATCAATGCCCATATTGTAATATTAAATTAAATTCATCTGATATTGCTGATAATAAAGTAGAGATAGATCATATCTTGCCACTATCTTTAAGCTTTGATGATAGTTATACAAATAAAGTTTTAGCTCATAAAGAGTGCAACCAACTAAAAGGCCAAAGAATTCCAAGAAGTGGGTTTTTAGATGATGAGTGGTTTGTAAGTCATATAAACTCAATCCCACAATCAATGAGCAAAAGAAAAAGAGATAATCTTTTAATAACGCTAGATGAGTTTGAAAAACATATAGAAGATATAGAAAAGTCTAGAGCTTTAAATGAGACTAGATATGCTAGTAGGCTTATTAAAAACTATATAGAGGAGAATTTGAAATTTGAGGGAAATTGTAGTGATTTAGAAGATATTAAAAACAATAATACAAGACGAAATAGAGTACAAGTAAGAAATGGTAGCTTAACTCATATTCTGCGCAATCTATGGCATATAGGAGATAAAAATATAGATGAGCAAAGATATATAAAAGATAGAAATATCCATACGCATCACGCTCAAGATGCGGTTATAATAGCATTTAGTACTCAAGGGATGGTAAAATCACTCTGTGATATATCTAAAAGGGCTAGTACTAAATATAGGGTACTGCCAAATAGAGGCGAAGTAGTAAGACAAAGCACACACTCATCTATAATAGAGCTAGCTCAACTTAGTAAAGATACAAATGATAAAGTAGATAAGGCATTGCATAGTAGTATGCCTATGGTTCATATGAATGAAGTTTTAAATGAGAGATTAAAGTGGGTTATACCATCTAAAAAGGTAGATAGGCTTCATAATAGTCGCAGTGTTCATGAAGATACAATATGCTCAATTAGATTAAAAGAAAATGGTAATTATAGAAGGTTAAAAGATAAATCTGAATTTGAATATTTAATAAAAAATAATGTAGATAATCTATATGTAATAAAGAGAGTAAGCGTAAAAGATGCTATCTCTAAAACAGTTAAGGAAAATAAGGAAGATAAATTTATTTTTGAATATTTAATAGACAAAGATAGCAGAAACAAAGAGCTATACTCTATGCTTAAAAATAATGATAAGGATGGATTAAATATATATTTTCATGGCAAAAGCCTTGATAAAGCTAAAATAAGTATTCTAAGTAAATATGACAATAGAATGCGATATGTGCGTGGCGGAGTAGCAAATTTAGATAGACAAGATAGATATCTAATATATAAAAAAGATGGAAAGTATCATGTAGGCGTAGTATATAGTGGAGATGATATAAAAGATGATAAAAGTGCTGTAATTGATATTTTAAAAAAAGGAGAAAAACATACCGATCATCAAAAAAGTAATAATGGATTTGAGTATGTAATGACTCTATATAAAAATGATCTGATTTTATATACTAAAGGCAAAAAAGAGTATATAAGATATATAGATGGTATTAATATATCTAATGTTGATTTTGATGTAAGCCATCCTTTAATTAATGACAATAAAAATAGAAAGATAGCACCACATGTTTGTAGTTTAATAGAACGACTTGATATAGATATATTAGGCAATGTATATAAAAATGGTAAAAACTTTACCAAAAAGGCAGCACAGATAATTCAAAATGAGATAAATAATAAGGATAAATAGGTGGCGCAAAAGCTAAATATTTATGTGAGTAGTGATTCTAAATTAAGCATTAAAAACTCAAATTTATTGCTTCAAAAGAGTGATGATATTATAAATATACCTATAGATATTATTAGCTCTATTGTGGTGGATTCATACCATAGCTACTTTTCTCAAAATTTATTATCTTGCCTATCAAGGCAAGGTATAACCTTGATAATATGCGATGAAACACATATGCCTACTACTTTATTATTGCCACTTTGTACGCACTCTGTAGGCAATCTAAACTTAAGAGCCCAGTTAAAATGCAAAAATCAAACAAAAGCAATATTATGGCAAAATATAGTAAAAGCAAAACTACATAATCAAGCTAATCTTTTAGATATATTTGGTTTAAATTCGGTAAATTTATTAAGAAATTTAACCAATAAAGTACTGCTAAATGATAAAGATAATAAAGAAGCTTATGGAGCTAGAATATATTTTTCATCTGCGTTTGGCGATGAGTTTGTGCGTAGAGATGGTGGGTTTATTAATTCTATGCTAAATTTTGGCTATGCTTTAGTAAGATCTAAGATAGCTAGAGCCATAGCAGCTAAGGGCTTAATGCCACAAATTGGCGTAAATCATAACTCTTTTTTGAATAATTTTAATTTAGCCGATGATATGATAGAGCCTTATAGACCATTTATAGATGCTTATGTGCTTTGGTATTTACAAAATAGCGGAGAGATTGATAGCGAATTTGACTCTACTCACAAGAAATTTTTAATATCTATATTTGATAAAGCTGTATTAATAGATGATAAAAGATTTTTATTAGATATTGCAATTGAACAAAGCATTGATTCTTTGCTTCGAGTATTTAAAAATCAAGAAAATACTAAGCTTTTGATGCCTATTTTAGATAAGGAATTTTTAGATTAGATATGAATAGTGAGATTTTGATGCGTATTATGGTTATGTTTGATTTGCCAGTAGGGAGCAAAAAAGAGCGCAAAGAGGCTGCTAAATTTAGAAGTCATCTTTTAAAATGTGGATTTTTTATGTTGCAGTTTTCTGTATATGCTAGAATAGTGCGTGGATATGATAAGGCTGAGGTTATTGCTAATAAGATAAAGTCTAAACTACCTAGCAAAGGAAATGTACGAATGATTACAATCACCGAAAAGCAGTACGCAAATATGGTAGTATTACAAGGCGAACCAAAAAACTCTACAGAGAAGCTAAGTCTAGAAAAAAGCTTATTTGAATTTTGAATATTTTGCCAGGATATACCTGGCAAATGGTTACGATCTAAAAAGATCTTATTATAAGAATGCCCTTAGTTTGTATATGTTATAAGATTTTGATTATACAGTTTATTGATTTAAAATTTGATTAAGAAATCAAAATTTATATCAAAATACCATAAAATCATATCTATAAGAAGTTTCTATTATAACATATAGAAACTAAGGGGGTTCTTATAGCTTGGTTTTTGCCACTTAGTAACATAGAGCAGAATTATAACATATAGAAACTAAGGGGGTTCTTATAGCCTTTATAAAAGTGTTTGTTGTTTGCTTTGCATTATAACATATAGAAACTAAGGGGGTTCTTATAGCGAATTAGACATAATAAAATTTTCTAGGAAAATTATAACATATAGAAACTAAGGGGGTTCTTATAGCATCTTTTTTCAAAAA
>NZ_JAGCNF010000090.1 GCF_017646085.1 Campylobacter sp.
AGGAATTGATGAAGTAGGCTTCATTGCTAAATTGGACTTAGAGCGTTTAAAAGAACTAAATTTATCTAATGAGCATTTAAAAATCGGACAAATAGTTGTAAAAATTGACTCTAGATATTTTAGACCTACAGAGGTTGATTTGCTGCTTGGTGATCCAAGTAAGGCTGAGCGTGAGCTAGGTTGGACAAGAGAATTTGATTTACACGACTTAGTCAATGATATGATGCAAAGCGATTTAAAATTAATGCACAAAGATGCATTTTTGCAAGAAAATGGCTATAAAATCATGCGTTATTATGAGTAATAATATCAAGCTTGTAAGAATTACTTACAAGCTTGAATAATTGTTTAATTTTATAAATCAACGATTTAACGGAATTCGGCCTTTTTTAATTTCATCTCTCCAGTGATTTAATAAGTCTTCAAACATCTTTCTAGCTGGAATTTCTGGCTTCCAATTGATAAAGCTTTTAATTTTAGTATTATCAAACATCTGATAATCAGCATCTATTGGTCTTAGTCTAGCAGCATCTTCTTGTACTGTAATATCATCTCTGGTAGAAAATCCTAACAAAATCTCAATAACTTCAGGCAATTTAAATGCCTCTTCTCCAGCAATATTAAACGCCTCTCCACAAGGCACATTGCCTTTAGCGCTCTCTACTGAAAGCAAATAATATGCCCTAATGGCATCACGACAATCTTGAAATGTTCTAACGCTTGAGAGATTTCCGACTTTTATAATTGGCTCTTGTAATCCTGCCTCAATAAGTGCAATCTGCTTTGCTACTGTACTTTCAAAAAATACATCACTACGCCTTGGTCCACTATGAGTCCCCATTCTTGTTACATATGTTTTTATTCCATACGCTTCGCCATAGAATCTACCTAAATAATCAGTTCCGATTTTGCTAATGCTATATGGACTAGCACCGTGAAATGGAGTTTCTTCATTTAGTTTCACACCTACTTTTGCTCTACCGTACACCTCACTAGAGCTACATACATGCACAACCGGATCATAGCCATCTTTTTGCTTTAAAGCTCTAATATTTTCTAAAATATTAGCCGTTCCTATGATATTTGTTTGCAAAGTTTCAATAGGAATATCAAAAGATGTTTTAGGAAAAGATTGTGCGGCTAAGTGGAAAATAACATCTGGACGATGGGTTTCAAAAAGTTTTTGGATACTTGAATAGTCATTTAAATCGGCATAATATACGTTTATTCTATCATTTTTATTGATTCTATCGCTTAAATGATAGATATTATCCATAGGCTCTTGCCAACGCATCATACCTATGACTTCATAATCTGTATTTTCTAGTAAAAAATCGGCCATTTGAGAGCCAACTTGCCCAGTAAATCCAGTAATTAAAGCTTTCATTATTAAATTTCCTTAAAATTAAATTGGGTTATGGTAGCATTTAATTGCTAAAAATATTATAAATTATCTACTCCAAGCACCATACATTTCTATCATTTTTTTAAGACCATTTTCTAATGAAATTTGATTTGTAAATCCAAGTTTATCAAATTTTTTCCTACTCATTGTTTTTCTTAATGTTCCATCATTGCGGCTTAACTCTTGTTCAAAAATTAGCTCGCCTTTATAATCCATTAATTTAGCAATTAAAAACGATAACTCTTTTATACTTATTGGCTTACCATCGCTA
>NZ_JAGCNF010000091.1 GCF_017646085.1 Campylobacter sp.
CCTAATTATCGCATTATAAATTTAGATCTACTCACATATGCTGGAAATTTAGATAATCTTTCTGGTATAGGGACAAATCCTAGCTATACATTTATCAAAGGCGATATTTGTGATGCAAATTTAGTGCAAAATATATTTAAGGATTATGATATTACAGATGTGATTCATTTTGCAGCTGAATCTCATGTGGATAACTCTATTAAAACTCCAGATGTTTTTGTCAAGACCAATGTAAATGGGACTTTTACCTTACTTCATAGTGCGTATTTGAGCTGGTTTGATGCGCCATTTAAGCCAAAAGCTGGTAAGGAAAATCGTGCATTTCATCATATTAGCACTGATGAGGTTTTTGGCTCTTTGGGAGAGAGTGGATACTTCACAGAAGATACGCCTTATGCTCCAAATTCACCTTATAGTGCCTCTAAGGCTTCAAGCGATATACTGGTTAGGAGTTATCATCATACTTATGGATTAAATACATTTATTACAAATTGTTCAAATAACTATGGTCCAAAGCAACATAATGAGAAGTTAATACCTACAATTATTCGCAATGCTTTAGCGGGCAATCCAATCCCGATTTATGGTGATGGAAAAAATATTCGAGATTGGCTATATGTAAAGGATCATTGTAGCGGGATTGATGCTGTGTTTCATTCTAAATTTTATGGAGAGACTTTTAATATAGGCGGAAATAGTGAAAAAACCAATTTAGAAGTAGTGGGTGAGATTTGCGATATTTTAGATCGTATCTCTCCTAAGGCTGATGGAACTTCATATGCTAATCAAATTTCTTTTGTCGCAGATCGAGCTGGGCATGATAGGCGATATGCAATTGATTGTACTAAGATTAAAAGAGAGCTTGGTTGGAGTCCTAGTGTAAGCTTTAGCGAAGGTATCGAAAAGACCGTAAGATGGTATTTGAAATTTAATATAATTAAGGATAAAAATAATGGCTAAAGTTTTTTTAAGTTTTTATAATGGTATACAAGATAAAAATAATCCATACGCTATAGCTTGCTTTTATGAATCTTTTATTAATGGTTTAATAAAAGCTGTAAATGATGTATTTGTACATTTGCATAACTATTTTCTTGGAGATGATAGACAACTGACTTTAGAGTTAAAAAAACAAATAGATGAATTTAATCCAGATTTAGCAATTTTATTTAATAACTCTTTAGGGGGGGGCAATATTTATAAAATATGTCAATGTCCGGTTTTAATTTATGAAGTAGATTCGCCAATATACTACCAAAATAAAGAAGAGTTAAAAAGGGATAAAGATACTATATTTTTTATCTCTTGCCAAGAAGAATCAATAGAAATTTTAAAGAACGAATTTGGAATTAAAGATAACAAGATAGCGTTAGTTCCATTTTTTAGTGAAATTACTGCTAAACCGATGGAAACAAAGCATAATATTGTATTTTTAGGAACTAAATTTCATACTAATAGAATTTATAAATTTATAAAAGATGATATAAGTCAAGAAGAAAAAGAAACTTTTGTATCCTTATTAAATGAATTAGAAGAAGATCCATTTGTCACATTTGAAAATCTTGTCAAAAAGTATAATATAACTCAAAAGATTAAAGAGCATTTTAATATTCCATATTATATAGCAGCTTTATCTGATAGAAATAGAATACGAGTTTTGGCAAATATTGCCGATTTGGGGTTGGCTATATATGGCAATAGCGGATGGACGGATTATGAAACAAATGAGCCATATTTAGCTCTTAGTTATAATCCTAAAACATTATACTCGCTTAAACATAATGAGGATCTATACAATAGTGCAAAAATAGGAATTAATATCAATGTTATTCAAGCAGTTAGTGGATTTTCGTGGAGAGTGTGTGATATTTTAGCATCTAATGCATGTTTGGTTAGTGAGTATAAATCAAAATTAAAAAGTCTATTTCCTAAAGTGCCTATATCAACTTTTACAAATGCTTATGAGGCAAGGCAGACAGTAAAAGATCTCCTTGCTAATGAGAATAAAAGATTGGATATTGTATCTGCTGCTAATGAAGCAATAGAAAAAGGCTTTCGTTTAAAACATACTTTAAAAGTATTAGAAGAAATTAGCGGTGTTCCATTGCAAAATAGCGGTAAAGGTAAAGTCAAATTTATCTCCCAAATTTCAACTACAAGGCTTTCATTAAAAAGAAAATCTATTTTAATGTTATATAATTATTCTAAAAAATATTTATTAAAAAGAGGGTTGATTGAATTATAAAATTTTAAATTTCAATGTTATAGGTGATGAACGCGGAAAACTAGTGAGCTTGGAATCTTTAAAAAATATTCCATTTGATATCAAAAGAGTATATTATATCTATGATACGAATACCGAACCTAGGGGTTTTCACGCTCATACTAGGCTTGAGCAAGTTGTAGTAGCACTGGCTGGGAGTTGCGAATTTGAGCTAGATAATGGGAAAAATAAAGAGATAATTAAACTAAATTCGCCTAATATAGGTCTATATATCGGGGTAAATATGTGGCGGATTATGCGCAATTTCTCTAGCGATTGCAGATTAATGGTTTTAGCTAGTGATTTTTATAATGAGAGTGAGTATATAAGAGATTACAATGAGTTTTTAAAGGTAGCAAATGATTCATAAATTATCAGATGTTCAAAGTCAAAATATTGGAAACAATACAAATATTTGGCAATTTTGTGTTGTATTGCCCGGTGCAATTATAGGTGATAATTGTAATATTTGTTCACATTGCTTTATTGAGAATGATGTAAAGATAGGTAATAATGTAACTATAAAATGCGGTGTTCAAATTTGGGATGGCATTACAATAGAAG
>NZ_JAGCNF010000092.1 GCF_017646085.1 Campylobacter sp.
GCGGAAGTCTTGTTGGGCCACTTCTTGATTTTGGAAGAACATATAATAGCGTTGAGATTGCAAATTTAGAACAAAACGCATCATTTTTAGCCTATGATAAGGCAGTTAAAAATGCTTTTGGCGAGATTAGAACTGCACTTGATAGTAGAAAAAATTCACTTATTAAAGCTCAAAGTAGTGCAAATTTGGTAGCAAGCCAACAAAAAGTTTATGATATAGCCCAAAGTCGCTATGATGCTGGATATAGTAGCCATCTAGAGCTTTTGGACTCTCAAAGAAGTTTGTTATCAGCAAAGCTTAGTTTAGCAAGTGCAAATTTAGAGGCTGTAAATAGTGTAGTTGCCGTATTTAAGGCCTTTGGTGGTGGATTTGAGTATGAGAGCGATGAGGAAACTAAAGAGCTTTTGGGCATAAAGGCGAATTCGCAAAATTAAATTAAATTTCAACTAAATATGCTATAATTGAGCCATTTTAAATTTTTTTAAGGAAAAGAATTGGATAGTTACCCCATTTTTATGATATTTTTGGCGGCTGTTTTTATATTTTTAAACGGCTTTTTTGTATTGTCTGAATTTTGTATTGTCAAAGTTAGAAGATCACGCCTAGAAGAGCTTGTTAAGGAGCGTCGCCCAAATGCCAAACTAGCTCTTAGAATGTCAAATTCCCTTGATACTTATCTTAGCGCTACTCAACTTGGTATCACTCTTAGTTCGCTAGCACTTGGTTGGCTTGGCGAGCCAGCAGTGGCTGATATCATCGAAGAGCCAATTAAAACAATATTTGGTATCGATAATGAAACTACCTTGCATACGATTTCGTTTGTGATTGCATTTAGTTTTATTACGCTTTTACATGTGGTGCTTGGGGAGTTAGTACCAAAATCAGTAGCCATTGCAAAAGCCGAACAAGCTGCTTTGATAATTGCTAGACCGTTATACTTTTTTTGGGTTATATTTTTTCCTGTTATTCGCACATTTGACTTTGTTGCGGCAATGTTTTTAAAACTTATTGGAATTAGGCCAGCTAGAGAGAGCGAACTAGCCCATTCTGAAGAGGAGATTAAAATCATCGTTGGTGAGAGTTTAAAAGGCGGTGTATTAGATAGCATGGAGAGCGAAATAATCAAAAATGCTGTAGATTTTAGCGACACAGTAGCCAAAGAGATTATGACGCCTCGTAAAGATGTAATCTGTTTGAATAAAAGATTGAGCTTTGAAGAGAATATGAGAATCGTAAGCCAAAGCAAATATACTAGATTTCCATATATAGATGGTAGCAAAGATAGCGTTTTGGGTATGATTCACATTAGAGATATATTACAAAATGATCTAGATGGTAAGATAGAAAATCTTGATAAAATAGTAAGAAAGCTTATTATAGTACCTGAAAATAGTTCAATTTCAAAAATTCTTGTAATGATGAATAAAGATAGAATCTCAGCTGCGCTAGTTGTTGATGAGTATGGCGGAACTGCTGGATTAGTAACTATGGAAGATATCATTGAAGAGATCGTAGGCGATATCAATGATGAACACGATGATAAAGATCAAAGCTATAAAAAAATCTCCGATGATACGTATGAATTTAATGGTAGATTCGAGCTTGAGGGCGTTGAGGAGATTATGGGAATTCGTTTTGATGAAGAGACTGAGCAGCTTACAATTGGCGGATATGTCTTTAATCTATTTGAACGTTTACCAGTAGTTGGTGATACTATAGAGGATCAAAATTGCTTATATGAAGTTATTAAAATGGATGGAGCAAGTATCGGAGCTCTTAAAGTTACACTACTAAGCTCAAGTAACGATGAAGAGGATTTTGATTAATAATCATCTTTAATATTTTAGCAATAAGTAAAATTGATAATTAAATTTTCTTATTGCTTTTTCCTTTAATTACATCCGTTTTTCATTTTCTTTTTACTTTATTATAATCCAATACAGTATATAAACCAAAAACCATTAAATTCACTCTTATCCCCTAGCCAACCTACTAAATATTCTAAAACCCACAAATTTAATTACACCCCCATAATATTTTAATATTTCACCAATTCTAATCCAAATTCGGCTATAAAAATTATAAAATACCCAAGTCATAAAACTACAATATCTAATCTAAATTTTATAAATTCATCAAATTTATTAAAAAATTTACAATATTTTCTTCAAATTTATCAAAATCCCCCCCCCATATAAACTTTTTAATATTTGGGTCGATATAATAAAAACACCCCCTAAATGGATTTAAGTTTTATAGGGAAATCTTA
>NZ_JAGCNF010000093.1 GCF_017646085.1 Campylobacter sp.
ATGGTGCCTAGGGGGAGACTTGAACTCCCGACCTCCGGCTTATGAGACCAGCGCTCTAACCAGCTGAGCTACCGAGGCACAATAGCGTTAAATGGTGGCTCTAACAGGACTTGAACCTGTGACCTCCACCATGTCAAGGTGATGCTCTACCAACTGAGCTATAGAACCTTTTTGGCTAAAAAGAATAGAATTATACAAATTCAAGCCTTAAATTTGAATAAATTTTGGGCTTGAATTTAAAATTTATACTAAATTTGCCTTTACAAGCATAGCATAAAGAATCACAAACATAATTATTGTCGGAACTTCGTTATAAATTCTAAAGAATTTTCCGCTTTTTGTGCAGCGATTTTCTTTAAATTGTTTCATAAAATATCCTAAACTAAAATGATAAATCACTAAAATCACTACACAAAGTAGCTTCATATGAAAATATCCTTGCTTCATTAGTTCAGGTTTAGCGCCAATTAAGATAAATAGTCCAGATGCGATTGTAAGAATCATCGCAATCCAGCCAATTCCATGAAATAGTTTGGATTCTTGAATCTTTACAACATCACAAAAGCCGTTATTTGCGATATGTTCAGCATGATAGACAAATAGCCTAGGCAGATAAAAAAGCATCGCCATCCACGATATAAAAGCAGCATAGTGCAACCATTTTAACCATAAATAGGTTTCGTATTCCATATTTTCTCCTTAAATTTTTTGCAAGTTTAGCATATGATTTATAAATGAATTTAAATATTTTTTAAAATCATATCTTTTTGCCTTAGATACTCTTCGTAATTTATAGCACCACTTTTGTAAAGCTCGTAAAGTTTTTCTATATTTTCTAAATTTTTAATATCACTAATACTATGCTGCAATGCGTTTATCTCGTTTATTTTTACCACCCAGCCATGGAGCAAAAAAGCATCAATTAGCCACCATATTAGCCAAAATCCTAAAAATATATAGCCAATTAAAAATATTGCCGTAGCACTTCCAATCCAAAATAGTGCTAACTGCATAACTCCGCTTAAAAACTTTCCGCAGTAAATTCTATGAGCGCTAAAAGCTGATAGAAAAAACCACAGCAGATAGGCTATGTAGATATTTCGTCCCATTATTTTGCCTTTTTTTGGATTAAGGTTTGTAGCAAGATTATAGCTACGCCCAAATTTATCATTATATCAGCAAAGTTAAACACAGCAAATTCAAACCACTTATGCCAAAATATATAATCGACTACGCCTGGATGTATGAATCTATCAAAAATATTAGAACATCCACCGCCTAAAATCAAACCAAAAGCCGCTGTGTGCGACTTTAAAAGCTCTTTTTGCTTAATTAGATAAATAGCTAAAAGTGTGATTAGTGCAATCTGAAGATATTTTAAATTTCCCTCTAAAAACGCTAACATTGAAAATGCAACGCCTTTATTGTAAACTAGCACCAGATCAATAAAATCGCTTTGCCATCTAAAGCCTTGCAAAAATAGCCATTTAATTAGCTGATCAGCTGCAAAAACTATAATAAAATAGCCTAAAAATCGTAAAAATACTCTATTCATTTAATGCTTTTAAAAAGAATTTTTCTACCTCTTCCATCTTTTGAGCGACTAGATTTTCATCCTTGCCCTCTAAGAGTAGTCTAATTAAGTTCTCTGTGCCAGAGTAGCGAAATAGTGATCTAATATGGAGTTTTTCTAGTTCGGATTCAAGCTCTTTTATTCCATTGATCTGATCAAGTGGGCGTTTTTGTACTATTTTTAAATTTGTTAATTTTTGTGGATATGGTTTGATTTTTCCAAAGATTTCACTAGCTTTTTTACTGCTTTTTAGCAAGCATGCACTAACTTGAAGTGCTGAGACTAAACCATCGCCGGTTTTTGAAAAGTCGCTAAAGATTATATGGCCGCTTTGTTCGCCACCAAAATTTATCCCATTATCTTTCATCATTTCTAATACATATTTATCGCCGACATTTGAGCGTTTTAGGGCAATTTTGCGTTTGCTTAAGTGATCATCTAAAGCAGCATTGCTCATCACAGTTGTTACTA
>NZ_JAGCNF010000094.1 GCF_017646085.1 Campylobacter sp.
AGAGATGATAGAGGCAGAAAGACTATCTATGATAGTTTACCAAGGGGATTTTCTAAATTTATTAGCGTTGGAAGGCTAGATTATGCTAGTGAGGGGTTATTGCTCCTTACTGATGCTCCAGCTATTGCCCAGGCTCTTATGGATAGTGATATAGAAAGAGAATACTATCTAAAAATCAAAGGCAATATCACAGAACAAGTCATAAATGCTATGCGTGAAGGATTTTTTGCTAAGGACGCTACCAAAGGAGCTCACGCTAAGACAAAGCAAATTTCAATGGAATTTAAGCCATTTTTAGCCTATAAAATCATTAGTCAAAGTGGTGGCTACACAAGGCTAAAAGTGATAATAAATGAAGGGCAAAATAGAGAGCTTAGGCGGTTTTTTGGCTATTTTGATTTAGAGGTTATGGATTTAAAGCGTGTAAGCTTTGGTAGAGTTAGCCTAGATCAATTAGGCGAGGGGAAATGGCGATATTTTACAAACTCCGAATATGATGATTTAAGAGATTTTTTAAAGCAAAATGGAGTAAGATACTAATATGGCAAAATCTATTATAGATGTAACTAAAGAGGTTTTAGAGTGTAAAAATGAGGCTTTAAACCCAAACCAAATGTATCATATAGCCAATGAAATGGGGCTTACTAAAGAGCTAAATTTAAATGGTAAAACGCCGTGGGCTAGTTTTGCTGCTAGAATTTATATGGATATAAAAGAAAATCCAAATAGTATTTTTGAAGTAGTGGCTACTAAACCTATGCTTATAAAGCTAAAAAATCAAGATATAAATTTAAAAATACAAACTCAAAATGAGATAAAAGAGCCAAAAAATTCTTATAGCGAAAGGGATCTACATCCTCTTTTGACTAGATTTGTCTTTGCAAATGATAGCTTTAAAGCTTATACAAAGACGATTTATCACGAAAGCAGTATCAAAACTAAAAAAGGTATGGATAAATGGTTGTATCCAGATATTGTAGGCGTTAGCTTTGAGTATAAAGATTATCAAAAAGAGCTAAATAAATTTATAGGGAAATTTAGCTCTTTACCGATTAAAATTTACGCTTTTGAGATGAAAAAGCATCTAAGTGTTAGTAGCTTTAGAGAGTATTATTTTCAAGCTGTAAGTAATTCAAGCTGGGCAAATGAGGGCTATTTAGTCGCACTTGATATTGATGAGAGCGATGAGGAGCTTATGGATTTAATGAAACGCCTTAGCTATTCATTTGGTATAGGAGTTATCAGCCTTAATTCGCAAAATGTCGATGAGAGTGTGATTTTAGCTAGAGCTGAATTTAGAGAGAATTTAGATTATTCTGTGATGAATGAACTAAGTATGAAAAATCCTGATTTTAAAAAATTTCTTGAGAGTGTAGAGGAATTTAATATAGAAAAAGAGTATAGAAGCAAAAGTGAATTTGATGAAGTTTTAGATAATGATAAATTAGATAATTATCTAATAAATAAAAAGATAATGAATAATTAGGCATTAAAAATTAGTAAATAATAAAATAAGGCAAGATATGGTTAAATCAATTTTATTTGTATGTCTTGGCAATATTTGCAGGTCGCCTTTGGCTGAGGGAATCGCAAAAAAGATAGCTAAAGAGCGTGGTTTAGATATTTTAATAGATTCGGCTGGAACGAGTAATTATCACATAGGAGAACCGCCAGATTCACGCTCGGTGGCTGTGGCTTACCAAAATGGCGTGGATATTTCAATGCTTCGCGGAAGGCAAATTAGTAAAAGTGATAGTAAATTTGATCTAATTGTAGCTATGGATAGACAAAATCAGATCAATATCGCACGTCTTAAACTCGAGAATAAGATTGTGATGATGGGTGAATTTGGTTTAGATGGAGCTGATATACCAGATCCATATTATGGCGATTCTAAAGATTTTAAAAGGGTATATGATATGCTTACAAAAGCTATAAATGTAATGTTTGATGAGATTGCTTAGTGAAATTAGAGTATCAAAAGATTAGCTTTACTCATATAGATTTTGCCAAAATTACTGCTTTAAATTTAGAATTATTTCCACAAAATGAGCTAGTAGCGCCAATAAATTTATCTAATAACATATATGCAAATGATGAAAATCTATCTATTTTCTCTTTTTATAATGATAAAGAATTTGTAGGTTATGCTGCTATATATAGCTATGAAAATATATCTTATTTAGCATTTTTAGCAGTTTGTGCCAAGTATCAAGGGCGCGGTTTTGGTGGCTTAATTTTAGAAATTTTAAAATCAAATTTTAACTCAATAGTTTTAGAGATTGAAAGCTTGGACCCAAATGCTACTGATTACTTACAAAGAGTCAAACGTAGTAAATTTTATCAAAATAATGGATTTAAAGATCTTGGCTATGAAATTTCATATTGTGGAATGACTTATAGCATTTATGGTAATTATAAATTTGATTCTAAGCAATTTATAGATATGTTTAATCTATTTAAGAGCAAAAATTATTTTGATTTTAAATTTGAATAGTAGATAATATTTAGCTAAATCCAGCCAAATTTGGCCGGATTAATTTATGAGTATAAAACAGATTTAAATCTACTTGCGATCATTTGAGCACGCATTAAAATCATATCAGCGATTTGTGGTTCATAAATGCTATCTAGGCTATTTTTAAATAAGTTTAGCCAGTTATCAAATAGCTCAGGCGGGAATGGATCAAGATTCATATGAGCTTGCATAGGATTGCCTCTAAATGTACTCTCACCAATTAACACACCTTTCCAAAACTCACCAATTTTTGCTTTATGTGCATCCCACTCCTCTTCGGTTGTGCCAATTTTGTGGTTAAATATATCCCCAAGGCCAGTCTCATCTTCTCTAATTGCCTCATAAAAGCTCTCCATAAGCTCTGCAATATTCTCACTTGTAATTTCGTTATATTTCATTTTTATCCTTATTAAATTTGATTTATTAATGACAGCCAGATCTGTTCATATCTGGCTGAATAGCTGAGTTATCAGCGCCACCATTTGCATTTATATCTTCTATAATTTTCCATAATTTTGCTGCGGCTTCATCATATCTTTTTGCGCTAATTGAATTTGGTTCATAAAAGCTTACAGGTTTGCCGCTATCTCCACCGATTCTTACAGATGGTTCTATAGGAATTTGAGCTAGTATAGTTGTATCATATTCGCTTGCTAAGGCATCAGCTCCACCTTTGCCAAATATATCATACTCCTTGCCATTATCAGGGCAGATAAATCCGCTCATATTTTCTATCACTCCAGCTACTGGGATATGAAGTTTTTCAAACATATCAAGACTTCTAGCTGAGTCATCTAAAGC
>NZ_JAGCNF010000095.1 GCF_017646085.1 Campylobacter sp.
ATAGAATAAGTTGCTATCAAATGTCTTATATCGTGTAATCTAAGCCTAGGTAGATTATTGGTTTTTAACAATCTATGCCAAGATTTACGCAAATCAACATATTTATTATTAGTAGCTGGGTTGACAAAAACAATCAAGTACAGTCTTGACTCTTGACTTCGCCGCTTTTATTATCTAATTTATAAAGTGTAATTTAAATAAAATATTTAGCCATTACTACAAATAAATAAGGATAATTTTAAATAATTTTTTACTAATTTCTAGCTATTAAAATATAATAATTCCATACTTTTTAGCTAATATTTATTAAATTTGGGATAAAATATTGAGCAGATTTTTCAAGGAAAAAAATGGAAGATAATATTTTTAACTCAAATCAAGACGTAACAACCATAGATGTAGAGGACTCGATAAAAGCTAGCTATCTAGACTATTCGATGAGCGTTATTATTGGTAGAGCTTTGCCAGATGCTAGAGATGGATTAAAGCCGGTTCATAGAAGAATTTTATATGCTATGAATGACTTAGGCGTAGGTAGTCGCAGTCCATATAAAAAGTCCGCCCGTATCGTCGGTGACGTAATAGGTAAATATCATCCGCATGGCGATACTGCCGTATATGACGCACTTGTTAGAATGGCACAAAGCTTTTCTATGAGGGTGCCAGCTGTCGATGGACAAGGAAACTTTGGTTCCGTTGATGGCGACAATGCTGCTGCTATGCGTTATACTGAGGCTAGAATGACAGTACTAGCTGAAGAGCTATTAAAAGATTTAGATAAAGATACAGTTGATTTTATTCCAAACTATGATGATAGCATGGTCGAGCCAGATGTACTTCCAGCTAGAGTGCCAAATTTACTCTTAAATGGCTCAAGCGGTATTGCAGTAGGTATGGCAACAAATATTCCGCCACATAGCCTTGATGAGCTTGTAGATGGGCTTTTAGTATTACTTGATGACAAGGATGCCACACTAGAAGATATAATGGTTCATATTAAAGGGCCAGATTTTCCAACTGGCGGTATAATTTTTGGCAAAAAGGGAATAATGGAGGCTTACCGTACTGGTAGAGGCAGAATTAAACTTCGAGCTAAAACACACATAGAAAAAAAGCAAAACAAAGATGTAATCGTAGTCGATGAGCTTCCGTATCAGGTAAATAAGAGCAAATTGCACTCTGATATTGCTGAGCTAGTAAAAGAAAAACAAATAGAAGGCATTAGTGAGGTTCGCGATGAAAGCGATAGGGATGGAATTCGCCTAGTTATCGAACTTAAGCGTGATGCAATGAGTGATATTGTCTTAAATAATCTCTTTAAATCAACTCAAATGGAAGTAACATTTGGGGTGATTATGCTAGCTATAAATAATAAAGAACCAAAGATATTTTCACTAATTGAGCTTTTAAGACTATTCTTAAACCATAGAAAAACAGTAATTATTAGAAGAACTATATTTGATTTACAAAAAGCAAAAGCTAGAGCCCATATCCTTGAAGGGCTTAAAATTGCTTTAGATAATATAGATGATGTAATAGCTCTAATCAAAACAAGCGCCGATACAGCAAATGCTAGAGATGGATTAATGAGTAAATTTGGCCTAAGCGAGCTGCAAAGTAATGCAATATTGGATATGAGATTAAGCAAACTCACTGGATTAGAGCGTGAAAAGCTAGAAGCAGAGCTAAAAGAGATCTTAGAATTAATTAATACTCTTGATGCAATCTTAAAAAGCGAAGAGCTAATTGAAGCCATTATAAAAGATGAGCTTTTAGAGATTAAATCTAAATTTAAATGTCCAAGAATTACTGAAATTATCGATGATTATGACGATATTGACGTAGAAGACCTAATCCCTAATGAAAATATGGTAGTAACCATCACTCACAGAGGTTATATCAAGCGTGTGCCAAGTAAAAGTTATGAAAAACAAAAACGTGGCGGTAAAGGCAAAGTCGCAGTAACTACATATGATGATGATTTTATAGAGAGTTTCTTTACTTGTATGAGCCACGATACTCTTATGTTTGTAACTGATCGTGGGCAACTCTATTGGCTAAAAGTATATAAAATCCCAGAAGGTAGCCGCACAGCTAAAGGAAAAGCTGTAGCAAATTTAATCAATCTTCAACCAGATGAAAAGATTAAGGCAATTATTCCAACTACTGATTTTTCTAAAAATAAATCTTTGGCATTCTTTACTAAAAATGGCCTTGTAAAAAGAACAAATTTAAGTGAATATCAAAACATCAGAAGTATCGGCATTAAAGCTATAAATTTAGATGAAAACGATGAATTAGTAACAGTAGTTATAGCCACAAGTGACTATGATGAAAAAGTAGTAGATGATCCAGATATAATAGTAGAAAATGAGCTTGAAGAGAGTGGATTTGATGCACTTGAAGAGGTTATTGATAGCGAAATAGAAGCAATATCCCAACTTGAAGAGAGTCAAATAGAGCATATTCTTGAAAGTATTGATGAGCTTCCAGAATCTAGCGATGAAAAGATGTTATTTGTCGTAACTAAAAAAGGTATGTGTATTAAATTTCCACTAAGCAAAGTTAGACAAATTGGTCGTGTAGCCCGTGGAGTAACTGCTATCAGATTTAAAGAAGAAGGCGATGAAGTAGTAGGTGCTGTCGTCATAGAGAACGATACGCAAGAAATTCTAAGCGTTAGCCAAAAAGGTATAGGCAAACGTACAACTGCTGATGAGTATAGACTTCAAAGCCGTGGCGGTAAGGGTGTTATTTGTATGAAACTAACATCAAAAACCAAAGACCTAGTCGGTGTAGTTATGGTAGATGAAAGCATGGATTTAATGGCTCTTACAAGCAGCGGCAAGATGATTAGAGTAGATATGCAAACAATCAGAAAAGCTGGTCGCAACACAAGCGGCGTAATCGTTGTAAATGTCGGTAGCGATGAAGTTGTCAGCATTGCAAGATGCCCTAAAGAAGAGAGCGATGATCAAGATATGGATATCATCGATGATGATTTTATAGCTGAACAAATGGCAAAAATTGAAGAAGTGGAATAATATTTGCTTTATAGAATTTAAATTCAAATTTAAAAGGTTGTAAGGTATGAAAAGAGTTTTATACACACTGGTTGCAGGTTTAGCATTAGCAGGTTGTGCAAATGCATCTGGTTCTAATCAACAACCAGCTGAGGTAATTGTCCAAAAAGTAGATAAAGAGGATATTAGAGAGATCATTCAAAATGAAAAAATGATCCCAGCTATGAATGCTGATAATGAGGTGGCATTTAGCGCTATTGGCGAGGGAATTCCGCCGCTTGATACTGTTAGTCCAGCTCAGGCTCGTGCATTAGCTAAACGCTCAGCAATCACAGATGGCCATAGACAGCTAGCAGCTAAACTTTATGGCGTTAAAATTAATGCTAAAGATACAGTAAAAGATGCAATGTTGCAAAGTTCAGTTATTGAAGGCAGAGTTTTAGGCCTTATTAAAAATGCTTCAGTAATCAACCAAGACTTTAAAGATGGTCTATATAGAGTTGAAATGGAGCTAAAAATAGATAGAGAAAAGTGGCTAGAACTTTTTGCTTATTAATATTTGTGCTAAATAACCTATTTGGCGGTGATGAGTTTATCTTTTGGGCTAGATTAATTACCGTCAATGGGATACTTAGTAGCGATGAGATCACCATATCTAGATCGATGGTTAAAGGATATAAGAATAGTCAAATTATATGCTCTATCCCGATCTCAAAACCGGCAAATTTAACTGCTTATGAGTATTTAAATTTACACAAAAATGAGCTATTTGACTGCTTTGTTTCAGAAGAAGTAAGAATTCTAGATAACTCAACTACATATCCAAACTCAGCTCTTTTTACCACAGAATTAACTATCACCCCTATCCGCTTTATAGTGGAATTTAAGCCCCAAGGTGCTACAATACACAAAATCATAAGGTAAATCATGAATATTGTAATCGTAGAAGATGATATAAATATGCGCAAATCACTTGAAATTGCTCTAGGTGATTATGAAGAGTTTAGTGTAAAATCTTATAAAAGTGCCACTGAAGCACTTAAAAAATTAAGTAATGATACTGATGTCATAGTAACTGATATAAACATGCCTGGAATGGATGGGCTAGAGTTTATAAAAGAACTTGGTGGCAAATATGATGTAATTATTATGACAGGAAATGCCACACTAAATAGAGCTATTGAGAGCGTTCGACTAGGAGTTAAGGACTTTTTGACAAAACCATTTGATATTGATACTTTGGCTACAGCAATTAAACGGACTAGCGTAATAACTCAAAAAACTAAAGCTAAAAAACCAGATACTACTCCAAATATAAAAAATAGTAGTTTTTTATCTATATCTGCAAATTTAGATAAAACTCTAAACATCGCCAAAAAGGCAGCTCAAACAGATGTAAGTGTAATGATAATGGGTGAGAGCGGTGTAGGTAAAGAGCTTTTTAGTAGATATA
>NZ_JAGCNF010000096.1 GCF_017646085.1 Campylobacter sp.
GTTTTTATTATATCGAACCAAATATTAAAAAGTTTATATGGGGGGGGGGATTTTGATAAATTTGAATAAAATATTGCAAATTTTTTAATAAATTTGAGAAATTTATAAAATTTAGATTAGATATTGTAGATTTATGACTTGGGTATTTGATAATTTTTATAGTGGGATTTGGATTAGAATTGGTGAAATATTAAAATATTATGGGGGTGTAATTTGTTTAGTGGATTTTAGAAAATTTAGTAGGTTGGCTAGGGGACAAGAGTGAATTTAATGGTTTTGGTTTATAGATAATTTTAGATTTTAGCATTGGATTCACCCTAGCAAGATTGGGTTGTGCTAGGGTGAAATAAAAGTAAAATATGATACTTGTAATAAATTTAACATTTTGCCTAATCGCAAAGCAAAATTAAACGCTATCAAAACAAGTATATAGATAAATTTAGCTTATAAAATAATCGCCATCAAAGCTTACAAGTGAATATTTGCGCTCATTACCAAGCCCACGAGTTAGCTCGTCTATGCTTAAAAATTCCAAACTATCTGCCCCAATAAATTTACACACCTCATCAGCATCCATTCTAGCACTTATTAACTCTTCATAGCTTGGTGTATCTATACCATATTTACACGGGTGCTTAATCTCTGGAGCTGCAATTTTCATATGAATTTCTTTAGCTCCTGCATTGCGTAGTAGTTCTACTATTTTCTTGCTTGTAGTGCCACGTACTATACTATCATCAATAACCACAATGCTTTTACCTTCTAATACGCTACTCATAGGATTTAATTTTAATTTGACTTTTAGATTTCTCATCTCTTGAGTTGGCTCTATAAAAGTTCTACCTACATAGTGATTTCTTACTATAGCCATCTCAAATGGTATATTACTTCTAGCTGCATATCCTAGAGCAGCAGGAACGCCAGAGTCAGGTACAGGTACAACAAAATCAGCCTTACAGCTAGATTTATCAGCTAGAATTTCTCCTAGTTTTTTTCTAATTTGATATACATTTTTACCATCTATCATACTATCAGGACGAGCAAAATATATATATTCAAATGCACACAATCTAGAATCTTTAGCTTCAAATAAATCTATGCTTTTAAATGCACTTTTACCCTCTTCAAATACAATCATCTCTCCAGGTGCTACATCTCTTACATATGTTGCACCTACTAAGTCAAAGGCACAAGTTTCACTAGCTACGATATATCCGCCATCTTTTAATCGTCCGATGCTAAGCGGTCTAACTCCGTATGGATCACGCACTACAAACATCTTTGAGCGGCTTAAAATTAATAGACAATATGCGCCTACAATTTGCCCTAATGCCTCAATAATGCGGTCTTGAAGATTCTCTTTTTTACTTTTTGCTATTAGGTGTAGGATGTTTTCTGTGTCCATATTTGATTGAAAGATCGCACCATCTTCTATTAATCTTTCTCTAACTTCATGTTTATTAATCAAATTTCCATTATGAACAATACTAATCTCGCCTAAAGAGTACTTTGCGCTTACTGGCTGAGCATCTAATACGCTATCACTACCAGCAGTTGAGTATCTATTATGACCAATAGCCATTTGACCTTCTAATACAGCAAAGCTATCACTATTAAAAACTTCAGTTACTAAACCCCTATTTTTAATAGTTTTAATCTGGTGATTATAACTTGCGCTTATACCGCTTGCCTCTTGACCCCTGTGCTGCATAGAAAACAGCCCATAATAAGCTGTTTTTGCCGCATCTTTTGAATTTATAACTCCAACTATTGCACACATATTATATTCCTAAAGCATCATAAATTGTATATAGTTTTGGCTCTTTATTAGCTAGCCAAATTCCAGCCTTTATCGCACCTTTAGCAAATGTCGCTCTGCTTGTGGCAGTATGATTTAGTTCAATATATTCGCCATCATTATAAAATCCTACTGTATGACGCCCAACAATATCGCCACCACGCAAAGCCATAACAGAGATCTCATCTTTGCTTCTAGCTCCTATCATTCCATCACGGCCACTTACTCTTACATTTGCTAAATTCAAATTTCTACCCTTTGCAGCATGCTCACCAAGTGTTAATGCTGTACCGCTTGGAGCGTCTACTTTATTGCGATGATGCATCTCTAAAATTTCGATATCAAAATCACTTAGTACTCTACTGGCAATCTCAGTTAAGCGATTTAGCACCGCTACTCCTAAGCTCATATTTGTAGCTTGAAGTATTGGCATTGTAGCACTTGCGAGCTTGATTAGCTCAGCGCCCTCATCGCCTAGACCAGTAGTACCTATAACTAATGGCTTTGGATTAGTTCTGGCATAATTTATAAGATTTATCGATGCACTTGCGATACTAAAATCGATTACAACATCACTATTGTCAAATAAAACATCATACTTATCAGTTACTATCACACCATCATCTACGCTCATAGGCTCTATAGTATATGCTACTGATAACTTTGCATTGCTAAGCCCTTTTAAATTTGCGATTATCTCGCTTCCCATCTTGCCGCTTGCACCGTGTAAACCTATACGAATCATCATCGCCCTTTTTTGGATAAATTAAGATTTTATTTTAGCTAAAAAAAGATAAAAATTTGATATAAGTAAATTGAAATTTATAAAAGAACCACTCGCTAAAGCAAGTGGTTTAAGAATTAATGCAAGCTCTCAATATAGCTCATAGCGCTAAGTGCGGCTACAGCACCATCAGCAGCTGCGCTAACTACTTGTTTAGGAGCATCTTGTCTTAGATCTCCTGCAGCAAATAAACCTGGAGTAGATGTTTGCATTTTTAGATCTACTTTTACTTGACCAGTTGGTAAAATATCGCAAATAAAATTATCACCATCTTTTAATACTTCATTTCGTACATTTAAACCAACAAAAGTAAAGATACCAGGAACTACTAAATCTCTAATGCTACCATCGGCTAATTTTATTTTAACACCTTTTACACCTGCAGTGCTATCTCCATAAACCTCTTCAATACCAGCATTTAAGATTAGCTCGATTTTTTCATTTTTCTTAACTTTTTCAACTGAGCTTGGAGCAGCCCTAAATGTATCACGGCGATGAATTAAATATACTTTTGAGCAAATTCTAGATAGGTATTCAGCCTCTTCAATTGCTGTATCTCCACCACCTAAGACGGCTACTTCTTTATTTTTATAGAAGAATCCATCGCATGTAGCACAAGTACTAACACCCTTGCCAAAAAATTCATCTTCACCTTTAAATCCTGCTCTTTTTGGAGTTGAACCAGTGCATACTATTACTGCTTTAGCTTGCTCAGTTTTGCCGCCTTCTAAAACGATAGTAAAGCTTCCATCGCTATTTTTGGTTACTTTTTCTACGCCAGCCATCTCATGTTTTAAGCCAAATCTAGTACATTGTTCAAGCCATGGTGCCATAAAGCTCATACCATCCATCACAGTAGCTACACCTGGATAATTCTCCATTTCAGAACTACTTGTAATTTGGCCACCTGGCATACCTCTTTCAAACATTGTTACATTTTTTAACCCACCACGAGTAGCATAAAGTCCTGCACTAAGACCTGCTGGACCACCACCAATTATAGCTACATCTAACATGATTACTCCTAATTTTAAAATTTATATCTATATAATATTTATAGATATATTACATAAAAATAAATTTATTCTAAAGTATGATTTGATTTGAAGCGAGTTAGGGGCAAAAGCCCCATTGAATTATAAAAGTGAGTTAATTTTATCTGCGATTGCAGCTTTAGATTGAGCACCGATTAGTGTCTCTTTTATCTCTCCATCTTTAAAGAATAGTAAAGTTGGAATAGAGCGTACGCCATACTCTACGGCTAGATCTTGAACTTCATCTGTATTTACTTTACAGATTTTTGCTTTGCCATCAAATTCCTCAGCTAATTCATCAATTACTGGAGCTAGCATTCTGCATGGTCCGCACCATGGAGCCCAGAAATCTACTAGAGCAACGCCCTCTTTAGCAATATTGAAATTTTCAGCTGTTAAATCGATATATTTACCCATTTTTTCTCCTTTATGGTTTTACAATAAAATTATACATCAAAAAAGTTAAACTAAAACTAACAAATATAATTTTAGGTAACTCAGACTTCATCAAATCAAGACTTATTATAAAATATAAAAGTTAATAATTTTTATTAATTATTAAATTTTAAAAAAATAAAAGAAGAAATTTAATCAATATGTAATATTTTCTATCAATTCTATATTTTGATTATTTATGCAGATTATATCGATTTGATATGGTAAATTTAAATTTGAGTTTAGCATATAAAAATCTATAGCTTTTATGATCTTTTCTAATTTAGATTGTGTTACTCTGTAGATAGTTTGATAATCTTTAGTTGAGGCTTTAACCTCGATAAAATGAAGAGTTGAATCACGCATAGCAATGATATCAATCTCTCCAAATTTGGTTTTATAGTTTAAATCGAGTATCTTATAGCCATTTTTTGATAAAAATTTAGCTGCAGTTTTCTCAGCCTCATGACCAAAAAGATACTCCGCTAAACCCAAATTTAATCCTCAATTCTAATCATAAATGGCTTAGCCTTGATAAAACTTTCATTTTCTAAACTATTAATAACTTTTAGCATATCAGCTTCTAAGCAAGTATGCGTAGTAAAAAATAAGGTAGCACATCCTTCATCTTTGCTTTTTGCTTTTTGCAAGAAACTATCAATTGAAAGATTATTTTGACTCATTAAATTTGTAATCTTAGCCAAGACTCCAACCTCATCAGCTACTTTTAGTCTTAGATAATACTTTGTTCTAATTTGGCTAGGTTTTAGAAGTTTTAAAGGCGCAGACTCTAATGGAGCCTTATACCCTAACATAGGATTTCTAATCTCTCTAGCAATATCTATCAAATCGCTAATAACTGCACTTGCTGTAGCAGACCCACCAGCACCAGCACCATAAAATAAACTCTCTCCAACAGCATCACCTACAACACTTACAGCATTCATAACGCCATTTACATTTGCTAGCATCTTATCTTTGCTAATAAATGCCGGATGAACTCTAAGTTCTAAAGTACCTTCGTCACGCTTAGCAATAGCTAAAAGTTTGATAGCATACTCAAATTCATTAGCAAAATATATATCCTCGCTACTAATTTGGCTAATACCTTCAATCAAAATATCTTCGGGCTTAGCATGCACGCAATAGGCAATACTAGCTAATATAAGTAATTTATGTGCTGTATCAAATCCACCTATATCAAATGTCGGATCAGCCTCGGCATATCCTAGCTCTTGAGCCTTTTTAAGCGCCTCGTCAAATTGCACTCCGCTACTCATCATACTAGTTAAGATATAGTTGCTCGTACCATTCATTATGCCCATAATCTTTTGAATATGATTTGCACTTAATCCTTCTCTTAAAGCTTTTATAATCGGTATCCCGCCAGCTACACTAGCTTCATATCCAAATGCTGTATCACCAGCAAGTGCTTCAAGCTCATTTCTATAGTAAGCCAATAATGCTTTATTTGCTGTTACTACAGCCTTTTTACGCTCTAAAATCTTACTTACAATCTCGTAAGGCTTATCAATTCCGCCCATTAGTTCGATAAATACATCAATATCATCTCTATTTATAACACTATCTATATCATCAGTTAGTGGAATTATTGAGTCTTTATGTTTTGATAAATCTCTTACTACACCTACTACTGGAGTAATATTAACCCCAGCTCTTGAGGCGATTAGATCGCTATTTTTAATGAGCACATTGGCAACTTCAGTTCCTACTGTCCCAACACCTAATATCGCTACTCTCATTGGACTTCTTTTAAATATTTTTTGATATTTCTAGCAGCTTGGCGAATACGATTTTCATTCTCTATAAATGCAATTCTGACATACTCATCACCAGCAGGGCCAAATCCAGCACCAGGGCTAACAGCTACGCAAGCTTTGGTCAATAGCTGTTTAGCAAATTCCTTACTTCCTATACTGCCGACTTGCGGTGGTAATTTTGCCCAAGCAAACATACTAGCTCTAGGTTTTGCAATCTCCCAACCAGCAGCACTAAAAGCCTCTATAAGCGTATCTCTGCGTCTTTCATATGTTTGCCTAATCTGTTCTACGCAATCTTGATCGCCATCAAGTGCAACAGTTGCTGCTACTTGAATTGGAGTAAACATACCATAATCAAACCATGATTTTATCTTTTTAAGCGCTGAAACTAGCTTTTTATTTCCGCATATAAAACCAACACGCCAACCAGCCATATTATATGATTTTGACAGGGTATAACACTCTACAGCTACATCTTTTGCACCATCTACTTCAAAAATACTAGGTGTCTTATATCCATCAAATGTAAGCTCAGCATAAGCAATATCACTAATGATATAAAATCTCTCACGCTTAGCCATATCTACTAAACGCTCATAAAAACTCTTTTGGCAAGTTACAGTAGTTGGGTTATGAGGAAAATTTACTACAACATATTTTGGCTTTGGAATACTCTCTTCTATAGCATGTTCTAAATTTTCAAAAAATTTATTCTCATCTACTTCAAAATTTGCATTATAAATAAGTGGCATTTTAGTAACATTTCCACCTGCTATAATAAAAGCTTGAGTATGAATAGGATAGGCTGGATCTGGTACAATAGCTACATCACCAGGATTAATAATAGCCTGAACTAAATGCACAAACCCCTCTTTGCTACCCATAGTTGCGACTGCTTCGGTCTCTGGATCTAGTATTACGCCATATTTTCTTTTATACCAGTTACATATCGCAACACGAAGTTTATAAATACCTTGGCTAACACTATAACCATGAGTTTTATCCTTCATAGCGCTCTCGCATAATTTATCTATAATATGCTGTGGTGTTCTACCATCTGGATTTCCCATCGAAAAATCTATAATATCAGCCCCATCTCTACGTGCTGCCATCTTAATCGCATTGACCTCGGCAAATGCGTAGTTTGGCAATCTCTCAATAGTGTTAAATCTAATCTCATCAAACATAAACAACTCCTTAATTTGATTTTATATATATTTTTAATCCACGCTTAATATTTTCTAAGCTAAAAGCATCATCAATTAGCATATAGTATGAATTTGGCGGGAATTTGATATATACTTCTTTTTCTGGTTTATCTGATTTAATCTGCGTAATCAAATTTAGATCCCTATCAAGTACCTTTATAACGCAAATCCAACTATCAGAAGCGTAGCTTTTTATTAAAGCCTCGCTTTTGCCACTAATATTTAAAAAATATGGCTCTAATGGCTTTGCAAGGTCAAATTCGCTATCACTAATATATTGATGTGTAGATAATACAGCTTTGCTAGCATCAATACTATAAGTAAAACTAAACTCACCATCACGATTAATATCTTTTATATAAATTTGATTTTTTCCAAGCTCTCTATAAATCGCACCTGGATCTAGCAAAAAGCGTGAATTCATAGATATTTGCCAAACTATTCCTTGAGTATCGGTCTTTAATGACTTACTCAAAAAATATGAATAACCAAGATTTTTAAGAGCTTCAGATACGCTCTTAAAAAGCAAAATATCAGAACTTGGACTATAAAAGGCAATTTCTAAATTCACCGGCAAAGAAAAACTAAGATTTAAGAGCGAATTTACTCTTAAAGTATTTGTAATTTTAGCGTAATTTGGATTACCCCTACTATCAATAAAATCAGACTCTACAGCAAATATCTGCTCGATTTTATCTCTATTTTTAGCGTAACTTTGCTCTGAAATTATACTTTTGATATTGCTCTGTAAATCAAATCCAAAACAACTAAAAGCAAAAACGCAAAATAGAAACGCTACTCTTACCATTGAGAACCTTTGTTTAGTTTCACAAATTCGCCATACTCTAACTCTCTAATTGTGCCATTTTGAATTACAAATCTTAATGGCTTTTGAACGCTAAATTTCTTTTGATCCCCATCAATCTCTAAAATTAGCTCGCCGTGGCCTGTTTGAATTAGTTGATCAGTACTTAAATTTAGGTCGATAGGATTTTTAGTTGTATGAAATCTTTTATTTTTACCATCAATATCTTTAATACCAATCCATACATTTTTAGTTGGAATAATTTTAGCAATTTCATTGGTTGGTGCTGTAATCTGTGGTACTTCTACCTTTGTAGTTTCTATATTTAGAGTTTGAGTTTTTAGCTCTGTGGTTGCATTGGTCTCTATAGAAGTTGAATTTGAGTCTATTTGAGTTTGATTAGATTCAGCAGTGATATTTTCATCTTTTTGAACCACTTTTTCTATTGTTTGACTAATTGCTTCTAAATTCTCTTTAGCTGATTCTACTACGGCATTTGCTGAGTAGGTTACGCTTTGATTTTTATCAAAACTTGGTAACTCTATATTATCTAAAATATTTGTAAATTTAACTACCCAAACTAGTGCTACTATGATTAATACTACAACCAAAATCACTGTTAAAGCCATACTATTATCGGTTTTTGGCGTATATGCTGGAAGTTTTGGCGCTACTGTAAAACCTGTATTATCATCACCATTATGTTCTTTACAATACTCGTTATACTCATCAATCCAGCCTTGTAAATCCATATCGTATTCACGGCTTAAAATCTTAGCAAAACCAGAAGCATTTAATTTGCGAAGTTTTTCAAAATTTTTTTCACACATATATCTTAGATACTCAGTCTCGATATGAGTGTGCTTAGTTACCTCTTTTAAATCCATTTCTAAAAGTTTTTCTATACCATTAGCCATTTATAATCCTATCAAATAATATTCCAAACGCCACACTGACATTTAAGCTATCCCAGTCCTTGCGCATATTTATGCCTAGACTCTCATCGCATTTTTGCAATACCTTATTTGGTATTCCCTCGCCTTCGCTACCCATAATCAAAGCAGTTTTAGGTCCAAATTCAAATTCTTTAGTACTCTTGCCTCCAGCATTTGCTGCATAAATTTTAAATCCAACTTGCTTAAGCTCATTTATAAAGCTTAACCCATCAGTGCATAAAGCAATTGGTAGTTCATACGCTGCGCCGCTACTAGCACGCACTACTCCTTGCATTGCTAGGCTCTCATTTTTACCTACTATAACTATACCGTCAGCACCCAATGCATAAGCAGTCCTTACTATAGCACCAATATTTCCTACATCACTAAGACCATATAAAATCACTAAATAATCAGACTTTTTAATCCCATTTAAATTAGCAAACTCGTAATCTTTTACCTTTGCTAAAAAGCCTTGGTGATTGCCTCCACGGGCAAGCGCTTGGGCTTTTTGATTATCGACTTTTTGTATTTTTAGGCCGACTTTTGCTATTTGGTTAAATATATCTTTTTGAACCTCTTTTGCTAGATATATCTCTTCGAGCTTGTCTTTATGATGTTTTAACAAATGTAAAAATAGCTGTTTTCCATAGATAATCATAGCGCTTATGGTATCTAAAAGCCCTTAAATTTTAGCTTATTTTTAGCAAAAAAAATGAATTTTTGTAAAATTATATTTATCATTGTTAAGAAGCTTCTTATGATTAATAAAATAATCTTATACAATAAATACTATTTTACAAAAGATCGCTTCTAATAAAGCTTTAATAATCTATATAAATTTATCCTAAAATTACCCATTTAACTGGGCATATACCTCTTTTACGCTTTTACCAGTAAGCTTGGCTAGGAGTTTGGCCTTTTGTTTTGGAGGAATGTCTAATTCATTTATATCAGCTACGCTTATAGTATTTTGGGGGCTATTTTTTGAACCATCAATTACTATACACCATTCACCTTTTAAATTTGCACTCTTAAGAATAGCAACTAGATTTTTAGCACTATTTTTAAATTTGGCTTCAAATTTCTTAGTAGCCTCTTTAATAGCAAAAATCTCCCGTTTAGGCTCTAGCTTTGCAATAGCTTCAACCAGCTGCAAGACTCTCTTTGGTGATTCATATATCACTACTGGATAAGTCAAATTTAGCGCATTTTGTATAGCTAGCTCTCTATCTCTGCCAGTATTTGGCAAAAATCCTAAAAAGCTAAATTCTTTCTTGACTATCCCACTTGCTGCTACGGCTAAAAGTGCTGCATTTGCTCCACTTAAAACCTCGTAATTTATTCCATTTTGTTGCGCAAATTCAACCAAAGAAACACCTGGATCGCTAATGCAGGGCATTCCTGCATCACTTACATATACTACAGTATTTTCTATTAATTTTTTAGCTTCAAATTTAGCAAAAAATTCACTCTCATTATGAGTATGAAGAGAGTAAAACTCAGATGGATTTATATTTAGATTATATTTTGAATTTAAAAGATTTATAAGAGATTTTGTCACTCTACTATCTTCGCAAATGATGATATCACAAAGGTTCAAGATGTCCAGGCATCTCTTTGAGATATCATCTAGATTGCCAATTGGCGTAGGAAGAAAGTAGAGCAAAAGATTATTTCATTCCGTATTTTTTCTTGAATTTATCTACACGACCAGCGCTATCTACGATTTTTTCGCTACCTGTAAAGAACGGATGGCAAGCATTACAGATATCGACTTTGATTTCTGGCTTGTTTGACTTGCTAATAAATGTATTACCGCAAGCGCAGCTAACTGTGCATTCAACATACTCTGGATGTATATCTTTTTTCATTGCTTTTCCTTATTTTAAATTTAAAAGTTGAGATTTTATCTAAATTTGGCTTAAATTTCCTTGATTAATCTAGTCTCATCTGGAGCCATTTCGATTATCTCCCATGGTAAGCCCTGTTTATTTAGCTCATCCATAAATGGTTTAGCATCAAATTCTTCCATATTAAATACGCCATTTCCACTCCAAATACCCTTAGCTACCATCATAGAGCCTATCATAGCTGGAACGCCTGTTGTATAGCTTACTGCGCCTACGCCTGTCTCTTTGTAGCACTCTTCATGATCACATACATTATATATATAGACTTTTCTTGGTTTGCCATCTTTTGTTCCAGTAATTACGCAGCCTATATTTGTTTTACCTTTAGTTCTAGCGCCTAGGCTTGCAGGATCTGGTAAAAGTGTCTTTAAAAACTGAATTGGTACGATTTTTACCCCATTGTGTTCAACCTCATCTATGCGTAACATACCTACATTTTCTAAGCATTTCATATGAGTTAAATAGCTTTGACCAAATGTCATAAAGAAACGAATTTGCTTTAGAGTAGGGATATTTTTTACTAAACTCTCAAGCTCTTCATGGTAAAGTAAATAGCTATCTTTTGGCCCAATTTTTGGATAATCCCAGCTAAATCCTATCTCCATTGGCTCAGTCTCAATCCACTCACCATTTTTATAGTATCTACCCTTTGCGCTAACCTCTCTTAGATTTATCTCTGGGTTAAAATTTGTAGCAAATGCATAGCCATGATCTCCAGCATTACAATCTAATATATCAATATACTCAATCTCATCAAATAGATACTGCTTAGCATAAGCACAATATACATTAGTAACACCTGGGTCAAACCCACTACCAAGAAGCGCCATAGTATTAGCAGCTTTAAATTCGCCATCTTTAGCCCATTGAAGCTTATACTCAAATTTGGCCGTATCTGGGTGTTCATAGTTTGCTGTATCTATATATGGAATTTTAGTTTGGCTACATGCGTCCATAAGCGTAAGATCTTGATATGGAAGTGCAACATTTAGCAATAAATCAGCTTTAATATTTTTAATAAGCTCTACAACAGCAGCCGTATCATCAGCATCTACTACGGCTGTATCGATATCTACGCCTACATTTTCTTTAATAAATTTAGCAATCTTATCGCATTTGCTTTTAGTGCGACTTGCTAGAGTAATTTTAGTAAAGACTTGCGAATTCATCGCACATTTTACTGTAGCTGCTTGGCTTACACCGCCAGCTCCAATGATTAAAATATGGCTCATTTTCCATCCTTATATCTAAATTTTTAGTAATTATAGCCAAATTTAGCTAAAACTCATTTATGATTAAATATTAAATTTAAGAAATTTGCTTAATAATACCTACTTAGCACCTTAAGCACTGGCCTAGCTAATCTTAATCCTTTAGAGCGATGTGAAATCTCAAGCTTTACACTCTCATCAAGCTGCCCTACGGTCTTATCAAAGCCACTAGGAATAAACATAAAATCATACCCAAATCCATTATCGCCAAGCTCTTTATCTATCACCTTGCCATGCATAAATCCATGTACACCATACTCGCCAAATTTAGAACAAACCCCAATACATGCTGTATAAAATGCGTTTGATTGACTCAGCCCAAGCTCACCTAATTCTGCGATTAATTTTGCTCTATTGCTTGCATCTGTTGCACTCTCTCCGCTATATCTAGCTGAGTAGATTCCAGGTCTTCCATCTAGTGCATCTACGCTTATTCCGCTATCATCACTTAAGGCTATATACTCATTTTCTAAGCCAAGCTCTTTAATCCTAGCATAAACCGCACGAGCCTTTATCATCGCATTTTCATAAAAGCTCACCCCATTTTCCTCTATCTCAAACGGCTTGCATATTTCCCCAAGTGCCACTACTTCAAATTCAGTATAATACGCCTTAATCTCTTTAACTTTATCCATATTATTTGTTGCTAAAACTATCTTCATCCAACTCTCCTATTTAAAATTTTTCTAATCCAAAATGCCCCCACGCCCATACAAAGTACTAGCGCCAAAGAGAGCCAAAACTCCCACTCACGCCAATTAGTCAAATTACTACCCAAATTTATAAATAACATCGCACTAATTAGCTTACCAATCACACTAGCAGCCATAAATTTAACAAAATTAAACCTCAGCACCCCAGCCATATAATTTACAATATTATATGGCACTAGCGGAATGAGTCGCAAAAGCAACACTAAAGAAAACTCATCTTTGCAAAATTTAGTCCGAATTTGCTCAAATTTACCCCTATCAAAACCAGAGCTAAAATAATAAGCGATAAAATACATAATAGCTGAGTTTATTCCCACGCCAATCATCGTAGCACTAAGCGCCTCCCAAAAGCCAAAAATTACCCCACCACCAAGAGCTAGCACTCCAGCAGGAAATAAAAATACTGGCAAAATCGCCCAGCACCCAATATAAATCACCCAATCAAATTTGCTAAATTCGCCCATTAAATTTATCAAATCACGCTGATTTATACTACATAAAACTGCCACGCAACAAAGCATAAAAACGCCAAATAAAATCAATCTAATCATAAATTTCTCTTTTAAAAGCGTAATTTTATCCAAATTTTTGCTAAATTTTGAAAATATTTAGGTATATTTAGATAGAATTCAACCCATTGTTAAATCATTATAATACTAAATTTGGATTGTTGATGAAGCTTTTTGCTAGGTATAGTGCCTTTATTTATGTAAAATATTTTTTTATTATATTTGTCTCATTGATTGGATTTTATGTAGTTATTGATACTCTTACAAATCTTAAAAATCTCCCAAGTAGTGCAAATTTACAGCTAATTTATGTTAGTCTAACTGCATTGATTTCAATCAATTATGTATTGCCAATCTCAATAGTCCTAGCCCTAATCGTCACTATGATTAACCTAACTCGCTCCAATGAATTAGTCAGCTTTTATGCTTTAGGAATTAGTAAAAACCGCCTTATAACGCCTATTTTTACCATTACTTTACTTATTAGCTTTGGATATATCGGGCTTTGCTGCACGCAGTTTGCCTATGCCAAAGAAAGACAAGAATCCTTAGAAGATTTTCAAAGCTTTGATCGCTCAACTAAATGGATATTTTTACGCTTTGAAAATAAATTTATATATATCGAAAAACTCCTTGGCAATAAGCAGCTTGCCCAAAATGTCAGAATTTTTGATATGAATAGTTCACAAATCATATCTCAAATAACTGCCAAAGAGGCTAGCTATAATAACGGTACTTGGACGCTTAAAGATAATAATATAACTCAAATTCCACAAAATTTAAGCCTAGGTGCTACAGGGTTAGAGCGTAGCTATGCCGATGAGATAGTAATAGCTAATAGCTTCCGCCCACGCATAATAGAAAATATCAAAAATAAAGACAATCTCTACTCCATCATTGATGCTATTGACTCCATAAATACACTTAAAAATGAAAACATAAACATTGCTAAGATAAAATCTGTACTATATTCAATGATATTTTTCCCACTTTTTGCCCCATTTATGGTGCTGATTTTGTACTATTATATGCCTGTTACTGGGCGTTTTGCTAGCTTAGCTATTGCTAGTTTTGGGGCGATTTTTGTTTCGCTTTGTATTTGGGGTGTTTTATTTTTGCTTATTCGTCTTAGCATTAATGGCGCTATTGCTGCTGAGATTGGCATTATTTTGCCTGTTATTATTTTGATGCTATTTGCTGGATATCAGTTTTATAAACATAGGTAACATATCTATTTTATATCATAGCAATTTAGAGTTGAAATTTATAAATTTTGCTAAAAAAATAAAATATATTTTAAAAAATTATATAATAAAGAAAGTTTATATATTTGCTCTATTATTGCTTTATTATAATTAAAAATGATACTACTAAATTTAATATAATTAAACCTAATCAAACTAAAATAAATACTAGTAAATTTGTAAATTTTTGCTCTACCCCCCCCTATAAAATCACAAATTTAGGCTATAATACTAATTGAAATACATATATACAACGGAGTTTATCATGTTCTCAAATCTTAAAGTTGGTGCCAAAATATCACTAATTGTTGGTGCCGTGGTTTTTGTTGGCTTAACTGTCCTTACTATACTCATTGGCAATAATGTATCAAAGGTGATGGAGCATGAGTCTGACATCACTCTGACTCAAGCTAGTCACCGATATGCTGAGCATGTCCTTACTATATTAAAAGAGATGGACTCGCTAACTGAATCAACTGCTAATATTATTGGCTTTGACCTTGGCTCTCATCATGCTAATATGCAAGATACCATAGATGATTTAAGCACTTCATTTGACTCATCTAACTACGCTGAGTATGCATACATCTATCTATTAGATCCAAATGATAGCTTTAAAAATAGTGATTATATGACTAGAGATAATCATTTTGCGCTATTTTTAATAGATACAAATCGTAATGCTAAAAATGGAATTGAGGTGTATAAAACTACGGAAGCATTCCTAGCTGATACATCTATTAAAGATGTTCTAACAACTAGAAAACCTACAATCGGTGAGCCTAGACACTATAATATACATGGAAATGATATATTTGCAACCGATATCGCATATCCATTAATAAATAATGGCAAATTAATTGGTGTAGTAGGCTATATGTATAATTTAAAATATATGACTACATATCTAGATAATAAAGAATTTAGTCTATTTGAAGGCGATGTACGCTATATCCTAAGCGCAGAATCTAGACTAGCTACCCACCATAATCCAGAGTATTGGGGTAAAAAACTAGGCGAGTTTAATACTAATCCTACAACCAAACTAGCATTAGAAGCGATCCAAAATAAACGAACCACTATTATTAATAAATACTATACAATCCATGGTGAAGCTACTAAGGCGATTATCACTCCATTTACTATTGGCGAACTTGGAACTTGGTATATGTTTGTCAATGCACCACTTGATGCGATTCAAGAACCAATGCTTATTTTAGTATATGAGATTATTGGGGTGTCAGTTGTAGTGCTTATTATACTTCTTATTTGTGTTTATGTGATTACTAATAGACTAGTTACAGCTAGACTTGACCGTCTATCTAGACTGCTTTTAGCATTCTTTAAATATATCAACCACGAAGAAAAGCGTGCGCCAAATACTATACCACCTACATCAAATGATGAAATTGGGCAAATGGCAATGGCTATAAACTCAAATATATTAAAAACTCAACAAGGTTTACAAAAAGATGCTGAGACTATTAGTGAAGCTGCTAGCACAGCTAAATCTGTAGAAAATGGCGATCTAACAGTAAGAATAAAACAAAACCCAAATAACCCTCAGCTAATCGAGCTTAAAAATGTACTAAATAATATGCTAAATGTACTAGAGGCTAAAATCGGTGGTAATATGAATGAGATTCATAGAGTATTTGAATCATATAAAAATCTAAATTTTACCACTCAAGTCTCAGGTGCTAAAGGTAATGTAGAGACTACTACAAATATTTTAGGTGAAGAGATTAGAAAAATGCTAAGCTCATCAGCAAACTATGCTCAAGACTTAGCTAGACAAACTGAAAGTCTAAAAGAGTCAATGCAAAAGCTATTTGATGGCTCAAACGCTCAAGCAAATTCACTAGAGCAATCAGCCGCAGCTATAGAAGAGATATCAAGCTCTATGAGTAGCGTAAATGATAGAACAACTGAAGTAGCTAGACAAGCAGAAGATATCAAAAACATAGTAGGCGTAATAAAAGATATCGCAGACCAAACAAATCTACTTGCATTAAATGCAGCCATAGAGGCCGCTCGTGCTGGTGAGCATGGTAGAGGATTTGCTGTTGTTGCTGATGAGGTTAGAAAACTAGCCGAAAGAACTGGTAAATCTCTAAGCGAAATCGAAGTAAATGTAAATGTATTAGTTCAAGGTGTAACTGAAATGAGTGAATCTATAAAAGAGCAAACTCAAGGTATCGCTCAAATCAATGAAGCTATCGCCCAATTAGAAAGCGTTACTCAAGACAATGTTACTGTAGCAAATGATACAAATACTATCACCGCTAGGGTAAATCAAATTTCAGCTAACATCCTTGATGATGTAAATAAAAAGAAATTCTAAAATCTTTAAGGAGAGGTTCGTCCTCTCCTAAACTATAAAATCTTTAAAATAGTCTTATTAATTTGCTTTGATTTACTAAATTTAAATTATAAATTTTAGATATTTTGATTAAGAATCTTTAGATTAAAGTCATTTTAAATAGTAGGTGAATTATTTTAAATCTCAAAAGATTGCCACGCTAAATATACGCAGCAATCAAATTTAATCTATTTTAACTGCTCTAAGCGCTCTTTTTTAGTGCCAATTTCAGTAATCTGTACGCCAAAGTTTCCATCAACGATAACAACCTCACCAAGCGCAATTGGCTTATCTCCTATTAATACTTCTAGTGGGTCATTAGCTAGCTGATTTAACTCTATAACTGAACCAATATCCATTGATAATACATCTTTTAGCAGCATCTTTTTTGAGCCAATTCTTACACGGATTGGCAAACGCACATCCAAAATTAGCCCGATATTTTTAATCTCATCACCAATATCATGCTTTTCGCTTTTATCTTTTGAGCCTATAGTTTTATTAAAGTATTTATAAAACGAATAATCAATACAAATACCCATCATTTCACTTAAATCCATTAGCTCAACAGGGTATAAAAATAACTTTTCAAATGAGCTAAAATCTAAAATTTGATTTTCATCGATATACTTTACAGCATTGATTGTAAATGTAATCTTTGGCATATCTTTGGCTGCGCCAAGACTTGTAGTCATAGCGCTTAATAAATTAGAAAATATCTCCTTGCTAGCATCTAATTCATCATCGCCAATTATCGTGCTACCACTTGGTCTTTCATCGCCTAGCATTAGATCATTTATTGCAGTTAATAAAACTGGTGTAGCTACTAAATTTATCTTACCCATTATATCGCCATTTAGTGTTACGCTAGCGATTACGGCTGGAGTTTTGATACCATTTTGAGTTGGAGCATCATACTCTGCTCCTTCAGATATTACCGGTGTAACTCCAGTTAGCCCCTCTATAGTTGCACTTAACTCATTTGTAAATATTTCAAAAAATCTAGTCATCGTATTCATCCTCTTCTTTAGTTTCTTCTTCTGGCTCTTTATATGACATTAGTTTGGCTTTTCTCTCCTCTTCATATTGCTCTAGGATAGCCTTTATCTCATCACGATCAGTTTTGATTAACTGTTCTAGCTTGATAGATTTGCTAAAGCGGTGAATACCAATTTGAGCTAAGAATACCTCTTTTTTATCTATACAGACAATTGCTTTATCATCGGCATTGCGATCAAGTCGCAAGATATCACCAACTTCTAAATTTAAAAATTCATTTACGCTAATTACGGTCTTTCCTAAAATCGCCTCATATAATACCTCAGCACGGCCAATAAGTGTTTTTAGCTCTTTATTTCGGCTCTTTTTGGCACTAGTTTCACCTAGCATAATATCACGATTAGCCAAACGGCTAAGGATTGGCTCTAGATATATAACTGGATAACATAAGCTTATCATACCGCTAGAGTTTCCAATAATAATCTCCATAACAACCATAATAACAATCTCATTTTGGCTAACGATTTGGACAACATTTGGACTAGACTCTTTAGCTTCTACATTTGGATACATATCTGTAATCATTGCCCAAGACTCTTTTAAACGCTGCATAATAATACGCAAAATCGCATCTAAAAGATTTATCTCAATATCAGTTAGCTCTCTATTATTACTCTCAAATCCATCACCATTACCACCAAGTAACCTATCAATCATAGGAAATGCGATACTAGGATTAACCTCTAAAACGCAGTTGCCATCTAGCGGTTTAATGGAAAATACATTAAAGCTTGTTGGGCTTGGCAAACTCATTAAAAACTCGCCATAAGTCATCTGATCAACTGAGTGCAGCCTAATCTCAACAATACTACGCATAATGCTTGAAATTTGAGACGCAAGGTTTCTTGCAAGCTTATCGTGGATACCTTTGACAGCTCTTAGCTGCTCCTTACTAACCCTATTTGGACGCTTAAAGTCGTAGATTACAACCTGTTTTGGCTCTTCCAAATTACGCTCAGATGAATCGCTGCTTTGACTATCGCCATCATCATCTACAACTTGCAAGAGTGCATCTATCTCTTCTTGACTTAGAATATCTGCCATTAAAAGCCTAGCCTTTCTCGAATTTTTATTATCAATCTTTTATGAATTTGACTAATTCTTGATTCTGTGATATTTAAAATTTCGCTTATTTCACTTAAATTTAACTCTTCATAATAATAGAGCTGAATCACCAACTGATCCCTTTGGCTAAATTCGCTCAAAACCAGCTTTATATGCTCGATTAGCTCCTCTTTTTCTATCTGTGCCTCGGTATCATAATCGCTTAATATATTAAACTGATCTTCTAACCTAAGAACAGATGTTAGATCGCTTAAGCTTCTAACCTCTTTAATCTTGCTTACATCTTCATTTAACGCACTAGCTAAATACTCATCACTTGGCTCATATTGATGTTTGCTATAGTACTCATCTACTAATCGATCTATATCTTTAACCAGTTTACGATTCTGTCTGCTTAGCGTATCTAAACTTCTTAGGTAATCAAGCATTGAGCCTTGAACTCTATGCTTTGCATAACCCCAAAAGTTATCATTTTGGTTTTTATCATAACTATGGCTAAGACGTACCATAGCCTCTGTACCAATACTTATTAAATCACTTACTTCAATCGAGCTTGGCAAACGAGATTTAAGTCTACACGCCATAGCTCTAAGAGCTGGCATATATGCGATTACTAGCTCATCTTGCTCTTTTTTTATCTGTGTTTTATAGGCTTCAAGCTGCTTTTTCTTTATTGGATTCATGCTTTTTACCTGATCTTTTGAGCTTTTGGTCTAGATGACGAATGAGTGTCTCTAGCCTATGCTCCCTAACAGCAAGCTCTGTAAGCAAATAGTCGTTAATCTCTTCGTGATGCTCTTTATTAAATATTTTTAAACCAATCCTTTTAGTATCTATATAATTCATCACCACAATATGAATAACAATATAAAAGAAAAATGTGATCAACAAAGTATATATAACAAACTCTACAGGCTCCTCGACTTTTACGACGACAAACATCAATCCAACAAAAAATCCACACACTGTAAAAAATGCTATATAATTATCTGGTCTCACGGTAATCCTTTTTTAAAACTGCTCCACTAAACGCTTGAAAAAGCCAGCAAAGCTTCTATCTTCACTGGTGTCAAGCACTTTCCGTTCCAATTTCTCAAGGAGGTTATTTGCTGCTTGCTTAAGCTGATAAGTAGCTAATGAATGCGGTGCTTCGCTGCTAAAAAGTGTCCGTATCTTAATGCTTCTAGATACAACCTTATCACTTGGAATCCAGCCTAAAAGATTTAAATTTAGCCTATGCGAAATATTTTTATCAGCAACAGTTTTTATAGTTTGAAAAATCTTTTGAGCTTCATCTGCGTTTTTAGTCTGATTAATTAACATAAAGACATCGCTTTTCATCTTTGAAATCACCTTAATAGTCGCATATGCATCGGTGATAGCTGCAGGGTCAGGCACGGTTACAACAATAATCTCATCACACGCTTCTAAAAATACTTGCGTACTAGATCCAATCCCAGCACCAGTATCAATGATAACAAAATCTACATCTTTTAAAATTGAGGCTTGATTTAAAAATTTTTCGTATAAAAACTGATCATTAAATTTAAAAATCTCATCACCGCTCTCACCAGGAATTAATGTCAAATTTGGTTTAACTTTAATTAAAATATCTTCAAGCGGACACTCGCCTTTTAAAACATCTAGCATATTTTTGGTAATTTTAACATTTAGTAAAACATCTAAATTCGCAAGACCAATATCAGCATCAAATAATACTACTTTATAACCATTTGTTGCTAAAAGATTAGCTAAATTTGCGCTAACTGTGGATTTACCTACGCCACCTTTTCCACTAGTAACTGCGATGAAATGGGTAGATTTTTTAATTTTTTGAGCTATCATTAACTCTCTTAATTTATCTGCTTGATCCATCATCCTCTCCTTTAAATCCATCTAAAACGCAACTAACCAAAAAGTCGCTCTTAGCCTCCATAATATCATCTGGGACATTTTGGCCTGTTGAGAAGAAACTCACCGGCGTACCAGTTTCATATATAAGTGAAAATATATTACCAAATATCTTTGTTTCATCAAATTTTGTAATTATAAGAGTATCGATTTCTAAAGTTGAAAAATTATTATAAATCTCTAGCAAATCATCAATTTTTGAACCGGCTGAAACGACTAAATTTACATCAACTTGATTACCGCACTCTTTTAAAAATGCATTAAGACGAGTTAATTTTTCTCTATCATACTGACTACTTCCCATAGTATCAACTAAAATTACATCGCAGTTTGATAAACTCTTAAGCGCTGAGCGAAAATCTTCTGGCTCAATCGCATCAAGAATTGGGATATTCATAATCTTAGCATATTGAAATAGCTGTTCAACCGCACCAAGCCTATAAGTATCAAGAGTAATAATCCCTGTCTTATATCTAATGCTACCGCCATGAGCAAATTTATACGCAAGTTTTGAGAGAGTTGTTGTCTTACCTACACCAGTTGGGCCTACTAGCATCATAATTCTTTTCTTTTTAGGGTCAAAGCTTTCACTTCTACATGGCAACATATTACGCAAAAGTGAGTAGAAATATCTCTTTACAGTTGTTGGGTTGCTTTTCATCGATGATGGCATATTTTCGATTGTAGCTTGCATTATACCTTTTAGATGCTCGTACTTCATTCCACTTTGTTTGGCTAGCTTGTATATGGTAGAAAATTCAGGCGGAATAATTATATCATCACGATTTTCAGCCTTATCATCCCATATCATATCAGCAATCATAGAGATTTTTTGATTTAGCTTACTTACCTCTTTGGCTACTTCATCAATCTTTTTGTCATATTCTGGACTTTTATACTCGCTTAATTCGTTACTTACTCCTGCTACTTTCCCAATCTCTTTAGCAACCTGAGATATATTTAATAATATATCATTATTATCTCTTTGTTTTTCATCTATAGCATTTAATCCGCTTTGTTCAAATCTTGATGCTGGGCGTGGGCTTTGAGTTGAACCAAGAGCATAAGCCTCAATTTGTTTTTGAATTTGATTGATTTGAGCCTGTTTTTTTTGTTCTTGACTTGGCTGAGGAGTATCCTCTTCAACGCTAACTAAAATCTCATAAAGAGGCTTTTTGTTTAGCGTTTTTGGCTGAATTTGCTTAGTTGTTACAAGCATTGCGCTCTCGCCACACTCCTCTTTAGCTTTCTTAAGTGCTTCAATCGCACTCTCTCCTGTAAAAGTCTTTAAAACTGTTGCCATCATATTCCTTTCATAAGACCTAATGGGATAAATACACTTGGGCGACTACTAGCTCCTGGGTGAGGTAGGATCAATTCCTCATCATTATAGCTTTTAGCACTAAAGTATAGTATATCCAAATCTAGTGTTCTAGGTGAGTTTTTAAACTCCCGTTTGCGTTTAAATCGCCTCTCAAATCTCTGCATAATCCTTAAAATTTCCTTAGCATATAAGGAAGTTTTAAGGATTATAACAGCATTTATATAATCTCTGCTAGCATAACCAAAGGCTTTATTCACCAGCATTGGTGAGCTTTGCACGATGGCAAATCTCCTATCTTTTAAAATTAAATTTAAAAATCTATCAAAAATCATAGAGGTATTACCGATATTTCCGCCTAGACCAATGATTGCGGTATATTTATGTGTGGTATAATTGTTAAATTTGCGTGGGAAATAAGCACTTTTTAACAACATTTTAGCTCCATCGATTTTAATTGTTTTCATTAAAGAACTTCGCACCCATCATTTGTAACAACTACGACATCTTCGATTCGTATACCAAACTCATTTTCTAAGTAGATCCCAGGCTCAATACTAAAGACCATTCCAACCTCTACTGGAGAGCTATTTCGTGGGCTAATTATTGGAAATTCATGAATATCAAGACCCACGCCATGCCCCGTTGAGTGAAAAAACTTATCGCCATAACCGCTTTTTGCAATAAATTCCCTAGCTGCTGCATCAATATCACACGCTCTAACACCTGGCTTTACTGCTTTTATAGCTAAATTTTGCGCCTCTTTGACTATCTGATATATCTCATTTTGCTTTGAATTTGTAAATTTTTGCTCCTTACTAAAGCTAAAACCATCTCTAAATTCAACCGTTCTAGTACGATCTGAGCAATACCGGCGATATTTTACCCCAGCATCTACTAAAAGCAGATCGCTATCTTTTATACATTCATCTAGTGGAAGAGCATGTGCTTTGGCTGCATTTGCATTTATTGCAGTAATTGGATCAAAGCTAAGACCTAAATTTCCACCATCTCTTAAGATATTTCCAGCATTAAAGTTAATTAACTTCTCGCTCATTCCAGCCATTATCGCTCCAGCAAGCTCATCAAATTTACTAGCTCCAAGCTGCGCTGCACGGCGTAAAATCTCAATCTCATCACTGCGTTTTATCTGTCGCTTTAACTTTGAAAATTCATTCTTAGCCTTGAAATTTATATGCAAATCACGACTTAACTGGCTAAATTCAAAATAGCTAAAATCACTTGGATTAAACATTAATTCTTTAATACCAAAGCGGCGCAAAAGCAGCCTTGCATCTTTTATTATATCTTTTGATTCGATCACTTCGCAATTTTGCGCTACAGCCCTAGCCTCGATAGCATAGCGAGAATCGGTAATAAAAAACCCCCTCTGGCCAAATTTGATAAAAATCTCATTATCGCAACTATAGCCGCACTCAAAATATACTGCGTTTTCGTTTTTTAAGATATAATTATGCATCATTTGATGCTGTATCCATTCGTTTAATTTGTTCAAAAATTTGAAGCATTCCAATCATAGCTAGATGATAACCAATTGGCCCAAATCCAGCAATATGTCCTGAACATACTGGCGCTATTAAGCTTTTATGGCGGAACTCTTCTCTTTGATAAATATTGCTAATATGCACCTCAAGCACAGGCAAACCAACTGAAGCAATAGCATCTCTAATAGCAATTGATGTGTGAGTGTAGGCTGCTGGATTTATTATAATTCCATCAAATTCGCCTAAGCATTCTTGGATTTTATCTACGATTTCACCCTCAAAATTACTTTGAAAAAACTCAATCCCAACTCCAGCTTGATCAGCTACAGCTTTCATCTGCTCATGAATATTTTCCATCGTCATAACACCATAAATTTTGCGCTCACGCTTCCCAAGCATATTAATATTTGGCCCTTGGATTACCATAATTTTCATATTTTTCTCCAATAAAAAATTGCATAGCAATTATTTTACAAAATATTGGCTAAATTTTGGCTATAATGTACGCTTTTTAAGGAAAAAATATGAAAATATTAAAAGCTAAATTTATAATTTTATGTAATGAGAGCTTTGATGTAGTTCAAAATGGGGCAATTGCCTTTGATAAAACCATACATAAAATTGGCAAATTTGATGAGTTAATAGCTAGATTTAACGATGCTGAGATTTTAGATTTTAGCGATGATATTGCTATGCCTGCTCTTATAAACTCACATATCCATCTTGAGTTTAGTGCTAATAAAACTACACTTGAATATGGTGATTTTTTGCGCTGGCTAAAGAGCATTATCGCTAATGGCGGCGCCCTAGCAAATAATGATAAAAATAGTGCTATAAAAAGCGCTATTGCCACACAGTTAGATGCAGGTGTTGGCACAATTGGAGAGATTTCTAGCTATGGTATTGATGCACTACACTGCGCTAATTCACCTATTAGGACAGTATATTTTAGTGAAATTTTAGGATCAAATCCTGCCTTAATAGAACAACAATGGAATGGATTTTTAGAGCGTTTTAATATTGCAAATGAGCTAAAAAGCGATCTATTTATACCAGCTATTAGCGTACATTCACCTTATTCGACACATATAGAATTAAGCAAAAAAGCCTTAAATTTGGCTAAAGATAATGGTATGATGGTTGCTACGCATTTTATGGAGAGCATACATGAAAAAAATTGGCTTGAGAGCGGCAACGGTGAATTTGGTGAATTTTTTAAAGGTTTTAATAAAAATGCTACGCCATTTTATACGCCAAAATCTTTTATAGAGCTTTTTGCTGATATTCAAACTCTATTTATTCACTCTATTTTTGCTGATAATTATATAAATTTAATGGATAAAAATCTCCATTCAATAATAAGCTGCCCAGTATCAAACCGTCTATTAAGTTCTAAATTTAATCTACAAAATGCCTTAAACAATAGCATAAACATAGCCTTTGCCACAGATGGTTTAAGCTCAAATATAAGCTTAAATATCTGGGATGAGCTGCGTGCTGGCCTAATGGTTCATAGCGATATAGAACTTAGCAAATTTGCCACATTTGCACTAAAATCAGTTACTACCAATCCAGCTAAAGCTTTAGGCTTAAACCTAGGTGAGTTAAAAGCTGGAAATATCGCTGATATCGCAGTTTTTAATGGATTTGAACTAAGTGATATAAGTCAGCTTTGTATCGAGCTGATACTACACACTAAAAGCGCTAAAGCGCTATATATAAAAGGAGAAAAATGCAACTATTAAAAAGTATATTTACCTTTATTAAAGGTATCTTTAAATTTATTAATGAGTATTTTAAAAGTATGATTTTTGTACTAATTGTTCTGTTTATTATAGCTAGTAGCGGCGAAAAAAGTAGTGCAAATTTAATAGAAATTAGCCTTGAAGGGGCTATTATGGATGAAAGAGAGTTTTTAACTCAAATAGACTTAGCCAAAGATCCAAATATAAAAGGCGTGTTAATAAATATTGATAGCCCAGGCGGAGAGATGAGTGCAAGCGTAGCTATAAGTGATGCTATAAAAGAGCTAGCCACACTAAAACCAGTTATTGCCTATGCTAGTGGAACGATGGCTAGTGGAAGCTACTATGCTGGTATTGGGGCAAATAAAATTTATGCTAATCGTGCTAGTTTTATTGGCTCAATAGGCGTAATAATGCAAATCCCAAATACCGAAGAACTAGCTAAAAAAATTGGAATCTCAACTCAAGTAGTAAAGGCTGGAGAATTTAAAGAGGCTGGCACATTCACACGCAGCTGGAATAGCGATGAGAGAGCAGCCTTGCAAGGCTTAGTAGATAAGAGCTACGAATTATTTACTAGTGATGTAGCAAATGCCCGTGGGCTGGATTTAAACTCAAGCAAACAATGGGCAAATGCTAGAGTTTTTTTAGCTCAGCAAGCTCTAAATTTAGGACTTATAGATGGTATAATGAGTATAAATAGCGCTAAAAAAGAGCTAGAGATACTAAGTGGCGTAGCTACTCCTATATGGTATGAAGCTCCAATGGTGCAAAAATTTATAAATAACATCGCCAAACAAAGCACAAATTTAATAATCACCACTTTAAA
>NZ_JAGCNF010000097.1 GCF_017646085.1 Campylobacter sp.
GAATGTATGAAAGAGTTAAAACCAGCCCTTGCATTAGAGCTAGCTAGGCAGATTATTTAGATAAATTTATCATAGTTTATTGCGATTACTAGATAAACATTTTATTAAGCAATGCCTTTTTAATATTTTTTAATTTTTCTACCTTGCGCTGTTGAAGGGTGATAAGGTTATCAAGTTTAGAGAAAAACGCACCGATTTTTTCTTGTTCTTTTGAATTTTTGGGAATTTTATTTATAGCATTTCCATAATCACTAAAATAAATGTGCGGTATGGTTGCACCATTTATAAAAAAAGAAAAATCCATTTTCTGCAATAATACATAAAGAAAATTTATACAATTATTGCTTTGTAGTGCACCCATTGTTCCTATAAAAGCAGTATTTTTTGGCAGTAAACGAACTCTACCAACACCTGAACCATCTTTGATAATAGTTATATAATCAAGTGTTTGTGGATTTTTCTTTGTTTTTCCTATTATTCCATTGGCATCATATAAATCATAAATTCCTTCTTTTTCAATATCACTATTTGATAAATTGGAACTTTTATATATGCAATTTTCTTTAAGTTTACTTTCCACCCACTCATCACTAAAATTTTTAAAGCGAATTTTTGGGGTGTTTTGGTTGTTTTGTGGGAATAAATTTTGCAAACAAGATTTTTTTATCTTTTGCAATTTTTCAAATTTGCTTTGGTGAAGGGTGATAAGGTTGTCGAGAGACTGGAAGTAGGTGCCGATTTTGGTTTGTTCTGTTTCTTCTGGAATATGAATATCCACATTATTGATTATTGTTTTAGATAAGCTTGGAACACCAGTAGATTCATCTTTTGATTTCCAATTAATTTTTTGAAAAATACAATTCAGAAAATCTAATTTGTTATTTTCTCTTGGAAGTGCGTAAAATAGAGTATCAACAGTCCAAAAAGGAGCTTTTAAAATATAAGGTTTATCTATAGTTCCTTTTCTTCCGATTCCAATAGCATCTTGATTATATGACAGTGCTTCATTAACAGATAACATATATCCACCAGTTCCATACACAGGGATATTACCTTCTAAAAGATGTTTATAATCTCTTCCACTTTGAACATCTACACAATCCCCCAACTTACGCCGTTCCCAAGGGTCAGTAAATCCTGCAAAACGAATTTGCGGAGTTTGTGCTAGTTTTGATGGTTTTTGCATTTTTATCCTTTAAATTGGGTGCTATTATATCTAAATTGACCCCTTAAAACGCTCCATCTATCGCAGCGCAAATAGTATGAATAATCAAAATATGCATCTCTTGAATTCTAGCCGTATCATTAGAAGGTACAACTACATTTATATCACACAAACTATTCATCTCTCCACCACCTTTGCCGCTTAGTCCTGCGGTTTTAATACCCTTTTGTTTTGCAATTTGTAAAGCCTTTAGGATATTTGTGCTATTTCCACTAGTGCTTATACCAATTAGCAAATCTCCACTATTTCCTACGCCACTAAGCTGCCTAGCAAAGACTTCATCATATCCATAATCATTGCCAATAGCAGTAATAGCAGATGTATCAGTTGTAAGCGCAATAGCAGGAAGAGATATTCTCTCGCTCTTATATCGCCCAGTTAGCTCAGCAGCAAAATGTTGAGCATCAGCTGCGCTTCCACCATTTCCGCATATTAAAATTTTATTACCATTTTTTAGTGTTTGTAGGGCTAAATTTGCTAAGCTCATTACCGTCTCATCAATGCTAATAACACAGTTTGCCACCTCTAAATGTGCCTTTAATTCATCTGTAAATATGCTCATTTTATCCTCTTAGTTTTTGATTTTTTCTATTATTTTTGTAGTACTTTTTCCTTCGATAAAGTCAATTAGCTCAACCCTTTTAGCAAATTCGCTCCCTACGACCTCTTTATTAGCATAATCTGCACCTTTTACAAGTATATCAGGGCGGATTGATTTGATTAGTTCGTGTGGGGTTAACTCATCAAAAATCACAACAAAATCGACAAATTCCATCGCGCATAACATAGCAGCTCTATCATATTGCGTATTTACTGGCCTATCATTGCCTTTTAGTGATCTTACCGAGCTATCTGAATTTAACCCTACTACTAATATATCACCAAGCATTTTAGCCTTTTGTAAGTAGCTAATATGTCCTAAATGCATAATATCAAAACAGCCATTAGTAAATACTAATGTTTTACCGCTTCTATCTACCTTTAAAAGCTCATCGAGCTTGACTATTTTACGCTCAAAACCAATCTTTTTAGTTTTTAGGCTCTCTATTTCGCCCCAGCTAGCATCTGCGCTTCCAACCTTGCCAACTACTACTGCAGCAGCTAAATTTGCATTATCAATGGCTTCGTGAATACTCATCTTGCTAGCTAGACAATATCCAAGAGTAGCTAGCACACTATCGCCAGCACCTGTTACATCAAATACCTCTTTAGCAAGAGCTGGAAATTTGCGTACGCAACTATCTAAAAGTCCGATACCATCTTCGCTAAGCGTGATTAGTGAATACTCTAGATCGTAGTTTATTTTCATAGTTTTTAATGCTAGTTCTAGACTTTCATCATTATCAATACTAAAGCCTAGCGCCTCGCTTGCCTCTTTTTTATTTGGTGTTAGAAGGGTTGCGCCTTTATATTTGCTATAATCTTTACCTTTTGGATCGACTAGAACCATTTTGTTATTATTTTTAGATATGGCAATTATCTGTTTTGTTAGATAATTGCTCAATACACCTTTACCATAATCACTCAATAGCACGATATCATACTTAGCTAAAATATCTTTAAATTTGCTTACGATCTCATCAGCGCAACAAATATCGCACACACTCTCAGTATCAAGTCGTAAAACTTGCTGGTGAGATACCATTACACGGCTTTTTTGGCTTGATTTTCTGCCTGTTTCGCTAATTACTAGCTCAGCCTTTGCGCCACGGCTTTTTAAAAGCTCTAAAATCTCAACTCCTAGCTCATCATCGCCTACTACGCTTATTACGCCTACATCTGCACCAAGAGCGATTAAATTTGATACGACATTACCGCAGCCGCCCAGCCTTTTAGTTTCATTTTTGATATTTACTACTTGAACTGGAGCCTCTGGGCTAATGCGCTCACAGCTTCCCCATATGTAGTGGTCAATCATTAAATCCCCAACAACTAAAATCTTAGCCATTACTTAATCTCACTATGATAAATTCTCTTTATTGATGGAAGATAATCTTTTATAGCATCTTCTAAGCTCCATTTTGGTTTATATTTTAATCCTTTTATCGTAGGGGCGATATCGGCTTGAGTAAAGAATTGATACTGAGACGCAAATGGATTAACAATATACTCATTTCCTAAATTTACGCCAATTTCACGCTGCAAAATATCAGCAATATCTTGAAAGCTTCTAGCATTTCCAGTACCTACATTATAGACGCCACTTTTGCCTTTTATGGCTAGTTCATTTGCAGCAATTATATCTTTGATATAGACAAAATCACGCTTGATCTTATCGCTACCTTCAAAAAGTCTTGGCGCCTTACCGCTTAGGATTTGTAAGCCAAATTGAAGAACCATAGAGGCGGTTTTATTTTTAAAAAACTCCCCATCACCAAAGACATTAAAATATCTAAGCCCTACGATATGAAGGCCGGTTTTAGCGTTAAATTCACGCCCCATCTCATCCATCATAAGCTTTGAAAATCCATATACATTGCCAGGATTTTCACCTTTACCTACGCTTTGCGGGCTTGGCGCATCTCCATATGTAGCGCCACTACTAGCATATATTAGCTTTGATCCATTTTCGTAAGCAATATTAATAATATCTTTAAATGAATTTAAATTTACCTGCATTATCTCATCTTGTTCTGCTACTGTTGTATCAGATATAGCAGCTTCGTGAAAGATCACATCTGGGGCAAATTTACGCATTTTTTTGATAGTTTCCTTGTCGCAAATATCGCCACAATGAATTTGACCTTTAAAACCAATTAGATTTTTATAATGCCCAAAACTCTTTAAATTTCCATTACTAAAAGTCTCATTAGAGCGAAATTTATCCACTACTAAAACTTCGTTCTTTTCCATAAAATGTTTGGCTAAATTTGAGCCTATAAAGCCAGCTCCACCTGTTATTAATACTTTCATTTTTGTCCTTTTATATATTCTAAAACTTCTAATACGCTTTTAAATTCGCCATCATTTTGGCCAATTAGATATCCACTTTCTACGCCAGCCCTGCGTGCTGCTTCTAAGTCGCTTGGCTTATCGCCTATCATTAGCGAAGCTTGCGGGTCGATATTATGCTCATTTAATGCTTGCAAAATCATACCAGGCTTTGGTTTTCTGCAGTTGCAATTATCGCTTGGTATATGTGGACAGTGATAAATTTCCCTAATATTTACTCCATAAGCAGCAAATTTGCCTATCATATACTCACTAAGCTTAGCAAAATCACTTTGACTATAATACCCTCTACCAATTCCAGATTGATTTGTTACTATAAAAATTTCATATCCAAGTGCCATAAATCCAGCTAATGCTTCAAAAATGCCAGGCATAAACTCAAAATCTTCTATACGATATACATAGCCAGGGTCGTAATTTATCACCCCATCACGGTCTAAAAATAGTGCTTTAATCTTTTCCATAGGTTGATTTTATCTATTTTTTAGTTTAAATTCACTTAATATAGCCCAAATTTAGTTTGCAAAATTTAGAAATTTAATTGTAGAATTTAATCTAAATTTTAGAATATTGGCACTATAATACCAGTATTAAATTTCAAAAAAGGATATAAAATGAAAAAAGTAGTTCTACTAGTTGCATTAGCCTGTGTAGGTGCATTCGCTGCTGATGGTGCTGCGATTTATAAAAAATGCGCAGTTTGTCATGGTGCTAAAGCTGAGAAAAAATATTTAAATAAAGTTCCAGCTCTAGTTGAGATCGATCCAGCTCAAAGATTAGCTGATATGAAAGCTTACAAAGCTGGCGCTATCAATGGCGGTAAAGGTAAAATCAATATGGGTGCTATTATGAAAGGTCAAATGGCAACTCTAAGCGATGCTGATATGGCAGCAGTTAATGACTATATTTCTACACTTAAATAATTCTAACTAGCTAGCATTTGCTAGCTAGGCTTTTAAATTTCGCTTTTTTATTCGTCATTTATATTGATTGTAAAATCTGCTTTATTTGCATTGGTTGATCTATTATCATAATCCTTACTCATCTTAAAAACTATTTACCCAATTACATAAACCATAATCAATCCCAACCTAATCCTAATCCCAAAAAAATCCTTTAATTCCCCAAAACCCCCAACCCAATTACACCCCCATAATATTTTAATATTTCACCAATTCTAATCCAAATCCCACTATAAAAATTATAAAATACTCAAGTCATAAATCTACAATATCTAATCTAAATTTTATAAATTTCTCAAATTTATTAAAAAATTTGCAATATTTTATTCAAATTTATCAAAATCCCCCCCCCCATATAAACTTTTTAATATTTGGTTCGATATAATAAAAAC
>NZ_JAGCNF010000098.1 GCF_017646085.1 Campylobacter sp.
GCCATATTTTGCCCCATCAAAACCTAAAAATCCTATAGTTCCTTTAATATTTGGATCAATTTTTAAAGTGGCTTTTATATCTTTTTGACTTGAATTTATGGTAATTTCATCGCCATTATTTAATTTTGCAGCAATACCAAAATAGCTCCCAGCTCTAAACTCATTACAATGTGGATGAGTAAATATCACAGCATTATCGTAATTTGGAATTGTCTTAAGCTCTGTTAATTGGCCATTTAGTTCTATCTCATCTCCATTTAAATTTACTATTTTAAATCCAAATTTGCTTTTTAAAAGCGATAAAACAGCTTGTGAACTGCTCTTATTAGTTTCAAAAATCTCATCACTAATTATGCAAATATCGCAATTTTTGATAAACTCACATATTTGAGGAAGCTCCTCTTCGCCTATATTTGACTCACCGCTTAACTCGCCTTCATCAAGATCACTCCAAAACTCTCCATCAAACCCAAACTCAAGCCCAATAAGTGCCAAAACATAACTCATAGCACCAATCTCACATTTAATAAATTTCGCATTTATAATATCATCGAGTGGACTAATTACCATAATTTCATCATTTTTAAATTTATCTACAAGTTTTGGAGATTGCAATGAGAGCTTGCTTGCAAGACTTAATATTTTCATTAAAAATCCTCTTTTAAATTTTAAGAATTATACCAAATTTGAATTATTATGAGATTAAAGATAGGCTCTAAATTTAATTCCACTCTTTATAGAGTGGAATTTATATCTATCCTAGCTTAGCACTAACAATATCGATTATATTATCAGCTACCATTACAGCAACTTTTTGCATAAATTCAGCTGGACTTGTAAAGCCTACACATGAACAATTTATCTCGCCCAAGACATATTTGTCATTGCCATTTGCATCGGTATCAAGAATAAAATCAGCCGTCCAAATAAGCGGCAGATCATAATCCCCTAGCTTTGATTTAATTCCTGGCAGTTCACCCAAAAACCAATCTATCAACTCGCTCCACTCTTTTGGCTCATCATAGCGATATTTTGCTCCACTAAATAGCGTAGCAGAAAAAGCGTCGCCACCCTCAGCTGGCTTTTTATGTACCACATATACTGGAGTTTTATATAACATTAAGATTCTTATCTCACCCTCTTTTATACGTGGTAAAAATGTCATATCTACTAGCATTCCATTATCACCTACAAGATAACTCTTGCAAAACTCCATAAACTCACCAAGCTCTCTACTTTCAGAGTGATTATCTTTAGCCTCTGTACATATAATTTTAGTATCTAGTGGCAAGGTATCAAATTTATTATAATCAGCCGGATTTTCAAGCCTTACACGCCAGATCCCTTCTCCTGTTGAACCTCTATTTTGCTTTAAAACCCTCTCTCCTTTAGCCAATGTTTTTGGAAAGCTTTTAATAAAATCATGCTTATCCCCAAACTCCACGCCAATTCTAGCAGCTTCAACTTTATCATAATAGGCATATGTATCAGTAGGTACTAAATTTGTGCTAGCTAGTTTAGTTAGTGCATCCTTAGCACCATATCCTATCATAGCATCGGGGTGCGGCATTCCTACTAGTCCAGCCTCACATAAAGATCGAAGTAGATTAAAATATAATTTTTCCTCTTTTAAATTCCCTGGATTTACTCTAGAAACATATCCATCGGCATTTAATAGGGTATATTCATATATCTTTTTAGTCTCATTTGCATCACGTAAAATCTCATCAGTTAAAAATATAACCTCACCACTCCAGCCTTTAGATTTGAGTGCATTTACCATAGGCATTGTATCTTTGCGGTGTCCATCCTCGCCTTTATCACTTCCTCCACGAGCCTCAAAAAATACTATATTTTTCTTCATTTACTCCCCTTTTTAAAATAATTTTTGATTATAACACAAATTTAAAAATAAACAAAATATAAATTTAACCTTAATATAATCCAAATATCAATATTTTATCAAAATATATATGATAATGATTTTAAATAAACTATGCAAAATTAGCCGAATTTACCAAATCTACTTAACTAAAATATAGCAAATTTTTGATTTAATTATATGAAAATCAATATCAATATCTATAAATTTAAGTTAAGATTTATCATCATTAATATATAATTTTGCCTGTACAAAATAAGAGAAAATCGAGTAAATTTATGGATAAAAATGATCAGATTTCACTTAATAATCTACAGATAAAACCTAATGATTTAGAGCTTTTAAGTGATTATTTTAGCATTATTCATCACACACCTGGCAGGATTAGACTACGAGCTAGTCTAAAACTTAAAAATATAGCCCAAGAAAGCAAAATAGAAGCTAAAGAATTAATAGATAAATTAAATCAAATTCCACTAATCAAAGAGATTAAATTTAATAAATTAATCGGCTCTTTAACCTTGCATTATGATAAAGATATGCTTGAGCCAAGTCTATGGGAAGATGCTATAAATGGGCGCAATCTAGATAAAATTGCTATGATAATAAATAAAAATCTAAAGGATATAAAATGAGCATAGATAATCTTTTAAAAGCGTTAGATGATGAGTATAAAGCTTATAGCTTCTACTTTAGCGCTAGTGAATTTGGAGCACCATTTACTAATCTTTTAGAGGCTGAGGCAAATCATATAAATGCTATTATTTTCCATCTAAATGAGCTTGGTGCGCAAATACCGGCAAATCCTTATAGTTTTGCAACCCCTAAAAGCTTTGAAGAAGCAGCTGCTATAGCACTACAAAATGAACAAGCAAATGTAGAACTCTACAATACTTTAGTAGCTAATGAGAGTAATCCACAGATAATAGATACATTTTACAGGCTTCAAGCAGCTAGCTATAATAATCACATCCCAGCCTTGCAAAATGCTCTAAATTTAAATCAAAATAACAATCTTTTAGAACAATTAAATCAAGGTAAAACCTTAATAAATGAGACTGCTATAATGGTGAATAAATTAAAAGATGGCTCACTAGGCCAAGATGAGTTAGAGGGATTTTTAAGTAAATTAAATTATAGCTTAGTTGGAGGTGCGATTATTGGCGCTTTTGGCGTGATTATCGCAAATGAACTACTAAATAAAAATAAGGAGTAAAATATGGCATTACCATTTATCGCTGGAATCGCACTAGGTGCTGGAATTGCATTTGCATTTACTAAAAGAGATCAGATAGCAAAATCGCTTGGGAACTTAAATTTAGACAAAAAAATCCAAGATGGCATAACTGCTAGCAAAGCTACTGTAACAAACATTAAAGAAAAAGTTCAAGCCAAACCAGCAAGAAAAAAACCAGGTCGCAAACCAAAAGCAAAAATAGAAACTCAAATGACTCCAAACTCTCAAGATGAGTCAAATGCCAATCTAAATTTAGAAAATAGCAATCCAAGGATGAATCAATGATAAACACAGGTGCACCTCGTTCAGTGAGCGGACACGCAGTTAGTGGAGCGATTTTGGCACTTATGGCAAGTGGTGCATACCAATATGCTAAATTAAAAGATGGTCAAATCACTCAAGATGAAGCTATTAAAACTACAATAAAATCAGCACTTGAAGGTGCTGCAATTGGAGCATGTGCTATTGCCGCATCAAACACCATTGGCAATCCAAATAAAAGCACATCAACTAAAATAGTAGAAGCTGCTACATATATTGCAATTGGTGGGGCCTTTGTCTATGGCGTCCAAAATGCATTTAAACCAAAAGAGTGTAAAATATTAAAAAATCAACAAAAAAGGTTAAATAATGATAAATAATAATCCTTATATTAAAAATGTAAATTCAACCTCAAATCAGTCAAATTTAAATTTTCAAAATACACAAAATAACCAAAATACTCAAAATGGCTTTTTAGATGGTATTTTTGGTGCTGGAAATAGTGGCGATTTCTTAAAAGGAGCATTAATTGGCGCAGCTGCTACATATATTTTAACAAATGAAAATGCTCAAAGAGCAATTTTTAAGGGATTTGCTAAAATTTCAACACTGTTTGAATGCGGCTTAGAAGAGCTAAAAGAGCGTTACGAAGATGCAAAAGCTGAAGCTAGCGAGTAAGATATGCCTATAAAACTTCTACACAAAACTAAATCTAGAGCTAGATTTGGCTATGAAGGCAGTGTAGATCCTCTCTTGCTTAGAGTTGCTATAGACTCTTTGCCAAATGTGACAGATGTACGCATAAACGGGATAATCAAAAGTATAATCATAAGCTACGAAGGCTCATTAGATCAAATTCAAAATCAAATTTCAGATATTTTAAAATCTAATGAAATCAAAAGCCAAAGCAAGAGCAAAAAAGATAGCTACATCGCACTAAGAAGCGAAATCCCAAGCTCATCTGAGGTGGTACGTGCTGCTAGTGCTTTAGCTATAGCTCCATTTCTTAGAAGCCCAGGACTTAGTCTTGGTTTTAGCCTTTTAGCCTCCTTTCCATTGCTAAAAAGCGGATTAAAAGAGACATTTAGCGAAGGCATCACATCTCGTAGCCTCGAAGCTGCAGCTGTAGCAATTTCACTATATTTAAAAGACTATAAGGCGGCAAATTCCACCAATTTTATGCTGACTTTGGGCGAATATATAGAAGAGCTTACAATGTATAAAAGCGATGATCTTATCAAAGAACTAGCTAAACAAAAAGGCGGTATGGCGTGGGTTGAGAGTATAACTGATAACAAAGTAACACTGCGTCAAATTCCAAGTGATGATATACAAATTGGTGATATTGTAGTAGTAGGCGCTGGCGATACTATATATATAGATGGTCACATCATCGATGGAGAGGCTTTAATAAATCAAATTTCAATGACAGGAGAGGCCACTCCAGCTAGTAAAAGTAGAGGCGATAGAGTACTAAGTGGTACAATCGTTCAAGAAGGTAAGATAAAAATTTGGGCAGAAGCTGTGGGCGATCATACTGCTACTAATCGTATAAAATCATATATCCAATCTACATTAGACGAACGCTCAAACCAAGAATTAACTGCTTCAAAAATGGCTGACTCTTTAGTGCCAATTACTCTTAGTCTAGCTGGATTAAGCTATGCTATGACTGGCGAACTAGTGCGCGCTGCTAGCGTGCTTCAAGCTGATTATTCTTGCGCTTTAAAACTCACTACTCCAGTAGCATTTAAATCAGCTATATCAAGTGCTGCTAAAGAGGGAATCATCGTAAAAGGTGCTAAAAGTTTAGAAAGCCTTCAGCTAAGTGAAATCTTTGTCTTTGATAAGACTGGAACGCTAACAAATGGCGATCTAGAGGTATTAAAAGTACACTCATTTCATCAAGACTGGGATACTAATCAAGTGTTAAATTTAGCAGCAAGTATTGAAGAACACTACTTTCATCCAGTAGCACAAGCTGTAGTAAAAGCAGCTAAAGAGGATAATTTTGACCATTTTCATCATGATGAAGTTACATTTATAGTAGCTCATGGTGTAAAAAGTGAAGTAGGTAAAAAAAGTGTAGTAATTGGCTCAAGACACTTCTTAGAAGATGATGAGTGCATAAGCTTTAAAGAGCACTCTGATGAGATAGATGAAATATTAAAAAATGGAGATACGCCTTTATTTATCGGATTTGATGGCAAGCTTTTAGGCGTTATATTGCTTAAAGATACCATTAGACCAAATGCTAAAGAGGCTCTAAAAAGACTTAAAAAAAGCGGTGTAAAAGAATTTATAATGCTTACTGGAGATAGTAAAAGCAAGGCAAAAGCTATCGCTAAAGAGCTTGGTATAGAAAACTATTACGCAGAGCTACTACCGACTGACAAGGCTAAAATTCTAGATGAGATTATGTTAAAAGCAGCCAAACATGGTCAAAAAGTTGCTTTTGTAGGTGATGGGATAAATGACGCTCCAGCACTAGTGCGAGCCGATATAGGTATTGGAATGCACAAAGGTGCTGACATAGCCAAAGCTAGCGCAGATGTAGTATTACTACGTGATGATATTGAGGCTGTAGCAGACGCTAGAGAGCTAGCTATATCTTGTCTATCAAAGGTTAATAATAGCTTTAAAGTCACAGTAGGCGTAAATTCATTAATCCTTATTCTAGCTAGCTTAGGTAGACTCTCACCAATCCAAACTGCCATAGCGCATAACGGTACAACAATAGCTTTATTGCTTAACGCACTTAGGCGAATTCGTATCAAGAGGGATGGATAATGCCAATTTTAATTGCTATAGGAGTGATTGGTAGCCTAGTATTGAGCGTACAAACTAATCTAAGAGCATATAAAAAAATCAAAAATAGGAAAAGAAATGAACGCAGTAAAAGAGCTTAAAAAACCAAAAATTAGCCTAGAGACTAAAAGAGAGATAGCAAAGATTGGTATGAGTAGTAGTCTGCTTTTAACCGCTGGTACGGCACTATTTATGAAAAATAAAACCGCCAAAGCTGTACATATTGTAAGCGGTGTAGCACTAGTAGGATTTTGCTTATATCACGCATCGCTTTATCCTAAAGGGAAATAAAAATTATCACTAAGTATGAAAGTGTAGTAATATAAAAAATTATAACTACGCTTTCATAGTACATATAAAAATAGTATTATCTTATATTGCCGCTTTGCTTAAAATGGCAAATTCAACTCAAAAATTAATCTGGCGGCCTATAACCTCTATCTTTATCACGCTTTTTCATTAGATCCTTTTTACGATTTTCTAAATTTATAGCATCATTTAATGCATCTTCGCTATCAAATTTTGTACCATCTAAAAACTTTGAATAATCATCAAACTGTCTAGTTTTTACTCCCCACAAAAGTCCAAAAAGCGCAGCAGCACCAAGTAAAGTAGATATTCCAAGCATTATAGCTATCACACCGCTCATTTTTATCCTTTTAATTTGATTTTTGTAGAGTTTAATACTACTATAATAGAACTAAGCGACATCGAAATAGCTGCAAATAGCGGAATAATAAATCCGGCCATAGCTAGCGGAATAGTAAAAGCATTATATATCAAAGTAAAGCCTAAATTTTGCTTAATGGTTTTAAATGTTAATCTTGATAGATTTAGAGCCTTTAAAAGCGAATTTAAATTATCATCTAGCAGTACTACATCACTTCTTTCAACGCTAATTTGCGCTCCACTTCCCATACAAATTCCAACGCTTGCCATACTTAGCGCTACTACATCATTGATTCCATCGCCTACCATAACTACTGGAGTTTTTGCGTTTAATTCCTTAATTATTTGTGATTTTTGCAATGGATCTTTGCTGGCATAAAACTCACTAATTCCTAATCTTTTAGCTATCTTGCTAGCAGTAATTTCATTATCTCCAGTTAGCATCACAACTTTATATCCATTATTTTGTAAAGATCTAATCACATCTACAGATTCATCTCTTAATTCATCTTCAAGTTCAAATTTAGCCACAACTTCACCATCTACAGCAAAATAATAATTAAGCCCATTATCCTCAAACTCCCCAAATCCAAGCTTATTCATAAATTGTGAACTACCACCATAAATAGTTAGATCGCCATATTTTGCACTCATTCCTAGGCCGCTATAACTTGTTATATCACTTAAATTTAGCTGTTTATTAATACTAAAATCTCTAATAGCCACACTTACTGGGTGAGTAGAAGCAAGAGTTAAAGAGTATAATAAAGATGAATTATACTCTTTTAGTTTTATTGCTTTAATTACACTTAGTTTGTATTTTGATAAAGTACCAGTTTTATCAAACACAACGCAGCTACACTTTGCTAAACTCTCAATTACCTTAGCCTCTTTAAAAATTATCCCGCCACGCATTGCGCTACCTAAAGCTATTAGAGTAGCTACTGGGGTAGCAAGACTTAAAGCACACGGACAAGCGATGATAATCACACTTACAGCTACTATAATTGCTACACTAATCTCTCCGGAATTAAATAGCCACATCCCAAATGTCCCAAGCCCTAAAAGCAAAATCGCTAAAGAGAATTTGGCCGAAATTTGATTGGCTAAAAGCTCTATTTTTGGTTTTTTAAAGCTTGCTTTATTTAAAAGATCAATAATCTTACTAAGCACTGAGCCTTTAAAAAGCTCCTTTGCTTCATACTCTACACTACCATCTATACACATAGCACCGCTTATGATCTTCTTACCAGGACCAATCAACACCGGCAAGCTCTCTCCAGTAATACTACTTAAATCAAAGCTACCAGCCCCACTAATGACATCACCATCAATCATTACACGCTCACCACTACGCACCTTTATAATATCTCCTGGTTTTATATCATTTACATCTTTTAATTCAAATTTATCATTAGATTTTACATAAATTTGACTCACCAAAAGAGCGCCAAGCGAATCAAGAGCATCAATTGATTTTTTCTTGCTAATAACCTCAAGAAATTTACCAATAAATACAAAAGTAATAATCATAGCTACAGAATCAAAATATACCTCACCATTTCTACTTAGCATCGCATATACTGAATAAAAATATGCTATACTAGCTCCAGCAGCAATACTTAAATCCATATTGGCCTGGCGATTTTTAATAGCATAATATGCGCCCTTAAAAAACTCACTACCAGTATAAAAAAGTACCGGCGAGGCTAAAATAAACTCTGCAAAATGCAAAATATCTTTTATATCCTTACTCATTCCGCTAAAGTATCCGCCATATAAAGCCACCGCCACCCACATAATATTCATTGTACAAAATATCCCTACAAGCATTTTAGCATAGAACTCACGACGTTTTTGGCTGGCTCTTACATCAGCTTTTTGCGGATCATACGGGATTGGGGTATAGCCAATAGAGCTAATTTTATGCAAAATTTGATCTAAGGTAATGATGCTATTATCCCATTTTATATGTGCTTTTTGACTGGCTGAATTTAGCGATACTTCTATAATTCCATCACTTGATATTAATACTTTTTCATTTAACCATACACAAGCTGAGCAATGAATTCCCTCTATAATTATATAAATTTCACAAAATCCATCACTATTTTTTACATAATTTTTATAAAATGCCTCAGTATCTATTTGAGTTAAATTTGGTGCTTTGAAATGTTTTTGATTGCCTAGTTTATTATAGAATTCAGATAGATTATGAGAATTTAAAAACCCATATACATTCATACATCCATTACAGCAAAACTCATGCCCGCTATCATCTTTTATAGCAACACTTTGATCAAACTCACCCTTACAATGTAAACAGATAAAATTTCCCATACTAACCCTAAATTTTTATAAGATTTTATAATAAATTTGCTTACATATCGCTCATAAACTTAAATTTAGCCTATAAAATCAATCTAATTTTTAAGCAAATTTAGTGTAAAATTACGCTTAAACTTCTTTAAGGAATAAAGATGCGTGGATATAAGATTTTTTCTGGGACAGCAAATGTAGAGTTTTCAAAAATGGTAGCTAAATACCTTGGAATCCCACTAAGTGAGGCAAGTATTAAGAGATTTAGCGATGGAGAGATTAGCGTACAAATCGGTGAAAGTGTACGTGGTAAAGATGTTTTTATCATTCAACCAACCTGTGCTCCAGCCAATATAAATTTAATGGAGCTACTAATCCTAACTGATGCTCTAAAACGCTCAAGTGCAAGTTCTATAACTGCAGTTGTGCCATACTTTGGCTATGCTAGACAAGATAGAAAAGCCGCTCCAAGAGTACCAATTACAGCTAAATTAGTAGCAAATATGATGCAAACAGCTGGTATAGATAGGGTAGTAACTATGGATCTTCACGCTGGGCAAATTCAAGGATTTTTTGATATTCCAGTAGATAATCTTTATGGAACTATTGTATTTTTAGACTATGTAAAGAGTAAAAATCTTAAAAATCCTATCGTAGCAAGCCCCGATGTGGGTGGCGTAGCACGTGCTAGAAGCCTAGCTAAAAGCTTAAATTTAGATATGGTAATAGTAGATAAACGCCGTGAAAAAGCCAATGAGAGCGAAGTAATGAATATAATTGGCGATGTAAATGGCAAAGATGTTATACTAATAGATGATATGATAGATACAGCTGGCACTATCGTTAAAGCAGCTGAAGTATTTAAGAAAAATGGCGCTACAAGCGTAATGGCATTTTGCACCCATCCAGTTCTAAGTGGTCCTGCATATGAAAGAATCAATAGTGGAGCTTTAGATGAATTAGTCACTACAGATACTATTCCATTAAAAGAGCAAAGTCCATATATTAAGGTTTTAAGTACTGCCCCATTATTTGGCGAGGTAATCCGCAGAGTATATCACGATGAAAGCGTAAATAGCCTATTTTCGTAAAAGATTATGGATTTTAATGTAAAAGTCTATCTTTTATCATTTAATTAAATAAAATAGCTTTACTCATTATAATTTAATGTATTAGCCTTAAAATCAAACATTCAAGGCTAATACATAAAGTAAGCAAGTTAAATGAATCAATACAACCCAGAACCACTAGAGAGTTCCCAAAGTGGCATAAAAATTCCAAGCCCCAAAAGTAGTACTGCCCCAGCTATTGCTATTAGCAAAACTGGCTCTAAACTCCCGCTTAACCCTTCAATAAGCGTGTCATATTTTTGCTTATAAAACTTTGATACATGAGCAAACATCTCATCAATTACTCCACTTGTTTGTCCAGCCTTTATAATCTCAATAGCTATTTTCTCATATAAATGAGCACCTTCAAAAGCCTTGCTAAGTGTCTGCCCACTATGGATATCCATTGCTACAAAAGCGATTTTGCTACTTATATAGCTATTTTCTACAACACCATTTGCGATATTTATAGCCTTATCAATTGACATTCCAGCACTTATCAATCGTGATAAAATCAGACTAAATTTAGTCAATGAACCATATAAAATCAACCCCTTAAGCAATGGAATTTTAAGCAAAAAATTATCAAATTTTGTCCTAAATTTAGAGTTAAATCTATAAAAATACCAAATCAAAAATCCAATCAAAATTATCCCAAATAATGCCAAAAATCCATAACTAGCAATAAAACTCTCAAGCCCTAAAAGTATTCTAGTAGCCAGCGGAAGCTCTCCGCCTATAGCTGCAAATACTCCAGCAAATGATGGTACTACCATCACAATTAATAGATTAAACGCTATTATCAAAGAGAGTAAAACTATCATAGGATAACGAAGCGCTCTTTTAAATTTTGCCTTGTTTTCTGCCATCTCACTAAGCATATCACTAAGCATAAAAAGCGCTTCAGGCAACCGTCCACTATTTTGACCTAAAGCAAACATCGCTACGCTCACTGCTCCTAGTTCACTTTTAAACCCGCTAAGAGCTTGCTCAAGACTCAAACCAGAGTGCAAGTCTGAGCTAATATCATCTAAAATTTTCCTAAGTATAGGGTTATGGCACCCTTGCGCCACGCTAGAAAAAGCCTCAAGAACGCTTACTCCAGCCTCCATTAAGGTTCCAATCTGCCTAATATAAATAGCTAAAACTCCACTATCAATCCGCCTAAATTTTATTCCAAGCCCAACTTTACTCTCTTCACTAATAGCAATAATCTCGCCGCTTGAAGATAAAATCTCTTTAGCATTTTCTAAATTTGATGCAGTAATAGTACGAGTTATTGTAGCATTATTGGTAATAATTTTAGCATTATATCGTCTCATTGTCTTAACTGATTAAATCAGGCTTAATATCTCTTCAAGACTAGTAACTCCACTATCTACTAGCTCCATAGCACTTACTTCCATAGGGATAAAACCTTCACGCTTAGCCTCTGCTAAAATAATCCCACTAGACTCGCCACGAGCCATAAGCGAAGCTAAATTTGCACTAATTTCTAAAACCTCACTAATGATAACTCTATCACTATATCCAGTTCCTACACAGTGAGGGCAACCATGAGCCTTATATCGTCCATTCTCAACCATCTCTTTGCAATACAAGCAAAGCTTTCTAGCCAAACGCTGTGCCATAATCGCTATAATAGCACCACTAATAAGATAACGCTCCAACCCCATATCCATCATTCTATCTATAGCACTAATAGCATTATTAGTATGCAATGTACTAAGTACCAAATGGCCAGTAAGGGCTGCACCCACAGCTGTACGCAAACTTTGATAATCCCTAATCTCACCTATCATTATAATATCTGGATCTTGTCTAAGCGCTGAACGCAACGCCTCTTCAAAACTAATTGCACTCCTATGCCCAACAGCAACTTGCTGAAGATAGCTCATTTGATACTCTACTGGCTCTTCTATGGTAATAATCTTTTTAGTTGGCCCTTTTAGCTCATTAAGTGCTGAGTAAATGGTAGTAGTTTTACCGCTTCCTGTTGGACCAGTAACTAAAATCATTCCATAATTTTTATAAATCGCACGCTTTAAAGTGCTAAAATTCAACTCATTTAATCCTAAATTTTGCAAATTTACAATCATCTTATGACTATCAAGAATCCTAAGCACTACACTTTGCCCATCAATAATAGGCAAAACTGAAATTCTAAAATCAATACTTCTGCCATTTATATCATATGAAAATCTACCATCTTGTGCTTTTTTATGTTCAGCAATATCTAAATTTGCAAGCAGCTTTAACCTACCAATTAACCCAGCATATATATCACTATCAAATTCAAATAACTCACATAAAACCCCATCAATACGCACTCTAATAACACAACCAAAACTAGTTGGCTCAATGTGAATATCGCTAGAGTTTAGATCTATAGCACTATTTAACACCCTATCAATAAGTCGTAAAACTGCGCTATCATCATTAGATCCTTTGGAATTTATTTGCACTTTTACCTGTGAAATTATGGCATTTAAACCATAATGAAGCGGAAGTTTAGCAAGTATTCTATCTAGCTTAGCTGGTTGAATGATTAGAGGCTTTATGATTTTGTCTTTATAGATATTGCGAAGCCTTAAAAGTGCGCTTGTATCAAATGGATTTTTCATAGCAACACTAATGATATTAGCCTCAAATTTAATAGGTAAAATCTCAAATTTAACCATTATATCTAATGGCAAACTATCAGCTAAAGTGTAATCTACTACGCTAATATCAGCTATCTCATAGCCAAATTGATCACTTACAAGCTCACAAATTTCATCTTCGCTTATAGCTAGTTCTTTAGCTGCAGCAGATAGGGTTATGCTAGAGTTTTGTAGCTTTTTTAACATCTCGTTCATAGCGCTCTCTTTAGTTTGAGCTTATTTAGTGTTATTGGCTCATTAGTTAAAAATAAAATTATAAATTTAAAGTTTGATTATATCGATATATACTTTAAACAAATTTAAATTTAGACAACTTTTATTAGGATATTTGTTATGTTTCATTTTTAAAAATAATACATATCATAATCAAAACTGCAATACAAGCATTTAATACTACAAGCTAATAAAAAGAATATCTGCTATTATATAACGCTATATATAAGCCCAGTTGAATTTATCATTTGTTTCAAGCTTTATAGTAATCTCATCGCTCTTACCCTTTTGCACTTGCAAAACATCATCAAAAAATTCTGGCGTATATGTATGTTTGATCTTAAAGTTTTCATCATTATCAATTGCTCGCAAAATCTCAAATAACTCAGAACGGGTAAAATTACGTCTAGTAATATGATATGGTACTAGTCGCCTGGAGCCATCTGGAAATTGAATATAAATTTTGATTAGTTTGGAGTCCTTGCGACGATAAAAGAAATTTATAAAAGTCCCAATCATTGCAAAAAATGCAAAAACAATTGTAACATAATCTAAAATCTCTATAAGCTCGATCGTCTCTTTTAAAATCTCCATCAATACTCCTTAAATCTAATATATTTAAATATGGAAATTTTTTGATTGCTCCATCTTAAATTAGCTCTTTAGAGCCTTTATCCTAAACAAACAGCATAAGATGTTATCAAATATTGTGTTAAAAAGAATTTAAAAATAAAATTACATGAGTAATTTTATTTTCATTATAACGATAAATTATTCCATAAATTAGATCAAATAATTTGTAATTTTATATATTCTAGATATCGTTTTAAATTTGACTTTTGACTACGACTCAATGCAATGAAGCTATCATTTAATGTAATTTTTTTAGCATAATTTAGCGGTTTAAGAGTACTAAGTGAGAGCATAATCCCGCCGCTTTGATGCAATAAAAAATCACCCGCAGCCGTATCCCAAATATGTGAACCATAAAATCTTATAAAGACTCCCACTTCTTGGCTTGCTAGTTTGCTAAATTTAATCGCTGAACCAAGCGTAGCTAAATTTAAATCAAACTCTTTAGCAAAATTTTCAATCTGCGTCATATCGGCTGAGCGACCGCTAATTAAAATATTTGAACTATTTGAATTTGAAGTATTATTTGCTAGATTTAGATTTTGTACATTCTCCCTATATCTCCCTATTTTCTCAAAATTTCTAAATACTGGCGCACCTGCAAAGCTACTATAAATCTCCTTGCTAAGTGGCGTATATATAACTCCTAAAATAGGCCTAGAATGCCAAATTAAAGCTATACAAACACAAAACTCTCCATTTCTAGCAATAAATTCCTTTGTTCCATCAAGTGGATCAACAAGCCAAAAAAGCGCATCTTCATTTCGCATATGAAAAGGCAAAACACTCTCTTCAGAACATATAGGAATTTGTGTTGATTGTAAGTGGGTAGATATCGCTTGATTTGCTACTAAATCAGCAGTAGTTAAGGGCGAGCTATCACTTTTTAAAGATAGCTCAAATTTATCATAAACAGCTAAAATAGCCTCTCCTGCAGCCAAAGCTGCAGAGATGGCAATATCGTGAAGCTTACTTAGGTTGAGATGCTGGTCCAACATATAGCTGTCTTGGGCGGACGATTTTTATATTATCTTGAGATTTTAGCTCCATCCATTGACTTAGCCAGCCTGGAACTCTACCCATTACAAATATCGCTGCAAACATCTCGTTTGGAATTCCTAGTGCTTTTAGAATTACACCACTATGGAAATCAACATTTGGATATAGATTTCTAGAGACAAAATACTCATCATTTAAAGCAATCTCTTCTATTCTAGTAGCTACTTTGATTAGATTGCTATCTATACCGATCTCATCAATTAATCTATCTCTTAAGCCTTTTAATACCTTAGCTCTTGGGTCAAAGTTTTTATAAACTCTATGACCAAAGCCCATTAGACGGAATGGATCATTTTTATCTTTTGCTTTTTTGATAAACTCATCTACTCTATCTGGAGTTCCAATCATTTCTAACTGACGAATAACACCCTCATTAGCACCTCCATGAGCGTGTCCCCATAAAGCACCAATACCAGCACTTATACATGAATACGGATGTGCATGAGTAGAACCAACTGTACGAACTGTCGTAGTAGAAGCATTTTGCTCATGATCAGCGTGCAGCATTAAAATTGTATCAAATGCTTTTACTTCGATTGGTTTTAAATCTACTCTATTGTGCGGGAATGCTCTTAGCATATATAAGAAATTCTCTGTAAATCCACGATCAAGATCTGGATACACAGTTGGGAAACCGCGAACATGACGATAATAAAACGCTATCATTGTTGGAATTTTTGCTACCATTCTTTTAGCTAATTCCATATAGTCTTTCATATCATCAAAGTTCATATCTCTTTTATAATAAGCGCTCATTGTAGCTACACTTGCTTGTAATACTGCCATTGGATGAGCCTTATCAGGGAAGCAATCAAATAGCTTAATCATCTTCTCATTTAGATAACTTCTCTCTTTTAACTCTTGACGAAATGAGTTTAACTCGCTCTCATCTGGAAGCTTGCCATTAAATAATAGATATACTACATCTAGATATCTTTTATTCTCAGCTAGCCATGCTATATCATAACCTCTATGCATTAGCGTACCAGCTTCACCATCAATATATGTAATAGCTGAGCGACACATTGCTGTGCTAGTATATCCACGATCAAATGTAAACATACCAGTATCTTTATATAGCGTAGAGATATCTATAACGCTAGGCCCTAAAGTACCATCTAGAATAGGAAAATCATAGCTTTTTCCATTTCTATTATCAGTTAATGTTACTGTGTTACTCATTTTTATCCTTTTATTAAAATTTTTTATATCTTATCTAAATTTTATTTAAATCTAATTTCTGCTAGATAGCTAACTTTTTTATTTAAGGCGAAATTTAAGATAATTAGTAAATTTTATTAATATCATTGATATAATCACCTCAAAAATACTAGCAATAATAAAAGCAAAATATAACTCTTTTGGTATATTACTAGCATTATATGCCACAGTTGCTACTGCTACTAAAAGCGTAAGCGGCATAGAAAGCGATAAGCCAAAAAGAATGCTATCATACAAACCAAAACGCTTTATAAATATTAACGATGCAGCCACACGTACAATGGTCATAAATATCATTAGTTTAATCGCATTATCTAGCACACCGGGCATAAATAAATATCCTAAATCTACCGTAGTTCCAATATATACAAAAAATATCGGAACTAAAAAACCAAAACCAAAGCTTCCAAGTTTATGTGGAAGATCTTTTTTATGATTAAAAAATGTAGCTATAAAACTACCAGCGATAAATGCGCCCAAGACTATTTCTAAATTTAAATATATCATTACCGCAACTGTACTAAAAAATAATGCCATTGATAAACGGATATCTTTTTCGGCCTTATCATCGTGGGGCATTAGCATTATTTTAATATTTGGGTACCACCAAAATAATATTTCAAGACCCTTAAATCCAAGCACGCAAAGTACAATAAATAAAACAAGATAATATATACTACTAAATAGCTCAGCTGAGCTTCCAAATTCAATATATGCTGACATCAATGTAAGCAAAGCGATACTAATTACCTCCCCAATACCCCCAGCAATCATCGCTGTATTTAGCCATGGCTCATTCTTGCCATACTCCTTAAATAGAGTAGATAACACACCTACACTCATTACAGGCACAACTACAAAGGTAAGAAATAGAGCATTTGACCATACTCCAGTAATCCCAGCTACAATATACAAAATAGATATATATAAAAGTGCTAATCGCAACACCTGTTTATCGGTTTTAATAAGTGCCCTAATATCAATCTCAGTTCCAGCCAAAAACATTAGATAAAAAAAGCCAACTTCGGCTACAAGCTTAAAAGTTGCACTCTGTTCAATTAATCCAAAATAGCCTAAAATAGTTCCAAAAATTATCTCAATTGGCGCAATTGGAATCTTTGTAATCTTTGCAAAATATGGCGATACAAAAATTACAAAGGCTAAAACAAGCAAAATTCCCAACTCATTAGTAGCAATATCGTGCAAACTCAAGCCCTTGAAATTTTAATTTAAAAATGCCCACTAAGCTTCTACCTCTTCTTTATATTTACATGCTGGACATTCATTAAATTTGCCTCGTTTTAACTCTTTAAAAACCATATATTTAGAACACTCTGGACAGTTCTTACCAGCTGGTGGGTAGTTGGTAATAAATTTACATTTTGGATAGTTTGAACATCCATAAAATTTACCCTTTTTACTAAATCTCTCTACAATATCGCTACCACATTCTGGACAATTTACACCAATTTTACTTGGCTCTTTTTTTTCAAATTTAGCCTCGCTTGAGGTGTTGCGTGAATATTTGCATTTTGGAAAATTTGAACAAGCGATAAACTCACCAAATTTACCCTTTCTTTTAACCAATTCACCACCACACTCAGGGCAATTTTCACCAATTGGTTGGGCAATTTTTTGGCTTTTGATATTTTTCTTACCAGCATCAATTTTAGCGATAAATGGGTGATAAAACTCAGATAAAACCGCCTGCCAATCAGCATTATTTTCAGCAATATCATCTAAGGTCTCTTCGAGCTTTGAGATAAATTCACTATCAACAATATCTCTAAAATGCTCCTCAAGCACAGAAATCATCGTAAATGCAATCTCCTTTGGGATTAGCTGCTTTTTTTCAACCTTGACATAATCCCTGCTAGTTAATAATGAAATAGTTGGAGCATATGTACTTGGCCTACCAATTCCTAAGCTTTCTAATTTTTTGACTAATCCAGCTTCGGAGTAACGACTAGGTGGTTCTGTTATATGATTTGAGATTTTCATACTCTCAACACTCATCACATCGCCAATATTTAAAGGTGGAAGAATTCTATCCTTATCCATATCGCCATAAACTCTATAAAAGCCATCAAATATAACTTTTCTACCTGAAAGCTTAAAAATAGCATTATCGCTTTTTATCATAATATTTTGAGTTTGTGAGATACTAGGACTCATTTGAGAGGCTAGGAATCTATTATAAATTAATGTATAAAGCTTTAACATATCCTTTTCTAGATACTGTGCTGCAATTTGCGGAGTAAAGCTTAAATTTGTAGGACGAATTGCCTCGTGAGCCTCTTGCGCTCCTTTGGATTTAGTTGTATAGATATTGGCACTCTTTGGCAAATAATCAGCCCCAAATTCACTCTTTATAATCTCTCTTGCGGCCTTTAATGCTTCTTTAGCGATATTTAAGCTATCAGTTCTCATATAAGTGATTGCACCCATAAAGCCACTATTTGTCTGGACGCCCTCATATAGACTTTGAGCTAGCATCATTGTTTTTTTAGGGCTAAATCCAAGCCTATTTGAAGCGCTTTGCTGAAGCGTAGAAGTCATAAATGGTGGTTGAGCATTGGTTTTGCGTTCTTTAGATTCTATTTCATTGATTTGGAATTTATCACTTTTTAATATATTTAGGATAAACTCAGCTCTTTGCGGATTAGTAATAGTAAGTTTTTCAATCTTTGAGCCTTGAAACTGAACCAATTCAGCCTCTAAATCTTTTTTAAATTTAGTATCAATACTAAAATATTCAATTGGCTTAAAATCTCTAATCTCACGCTCTTTATCAACTAAAATCTTAAGAGCTGCACTTTGAACCCTACCAGCACTTAAGCCTCGTTGAATTTTGATATTTAAAAGCGGACTTAATTTATATCCTACAATTCTATCTAAAAGACGCCTAGCTTGTTGAGCATTTACGCTATTCATATCAAGAACTCTAGGATTTGCAAGGGCTGCTTCTATCGCAGTTTTAGTTATTTCGTGAAATACTATCCTAGGTAGAGTCTCTGGCTTTTTACCAATTGCTGTTGCGATATGATAAGCAATTGCCTCACCCTCTCTATCCTCATCGGTTGCAAGATAGATCTCATCAGCCTTGCTAGCAAGAGCTTTTATCTCCTTAACTAGCGCACTATGATCGCTACTAATTCTATATTCTGGAGTAAATTTATCCCCATCGACTTTAATCCCAAAGCTAGATTTTGGAAGATCTCTAATATGTCCCTTACTAGCTATAACTACATACTCAGAACCTAAGAAATTTTTTATGGTTTTTGCTTTAGCCGGTGATTCTACAATTATTAGCTTACTCATTTTACACCCCAAATTCAGATGGGCATAATTTTACCAAAAAACTATAAAACCTATATAAAATCACCGCCTAAAATATTAAATTTAGTCCATTATAAGATTTAAATTCCCCAAAATTGATAGCGCACCAACTCCTTCTAAAATTACAAAAGCAATAGCTAGCACGCTCAAAATCCCTATCCAAATAGATTTTTGTCTTGTGACTTGAACGGTTTGACTAGGTTCATTAAAATATATACTAATAATTATTCTAAGATAATAATAAACCGATAAAATCGTATTAATAATACCAAAAATCGCTAGATAAGCATTACTAGCTTCAAAGGCGCTAGAAAACAGATAAACTTTACCCAAAAAGCCCACTGTATATGGAAATCCAATAAATGATAAACAGATAATAGTAAATGCTAGTGCGCCAAGCGGTGAGCTCTTATATAGCCCTGCTATGCTCTCAAGTGTGGTTTGATTATCACCAAAAAGTGAATTTAAAATCAAAAATGCAAATCCAGTGGTAACAGCATAAATACATAGATAAAATACTCCAGCAAATAGTGACTCTCCACTAAAGCTAGCTAAATTTATAAATATATATCCAGCATGAACGATTCCAGCAGCAATTAAGATCTTTTTGACATCTACTTCTTTTAAGCTTAAAAAATTGCCAATAAACATACTACAAACTGCTACAACTGCAAAGATAATTGCTAAAATCTCGCCCCAACCGCCACTATAAAGCAGAGCAAATTTAATCAATAATCCAAAGCTAGCAAGCTTAAACGCACCAGCTAGATATCCAGTAATACTATTACTAGCTCCATAATACACATCAATACTCCAGCGATAAAAGCCAAAAATCGCAATCTTAAAAAATATCATCGCAATAACTAACAGCACGCCAATTGTAGTAATAAATGATGGTGATGTAATTTTGCTTAAAAGCTCATATATTGTCGTTTGTGTCATACCAAAAATCATTGCCGCACCAAGTAGATAAAAAGCACTCATAAATGATGAAAGCAAGAAATATTTAAATGCTGCTTCAATGCTTTTAGAATTCAATGAATTTAGTGCTATCATCGCATATATCGATATTGAAGCAATTTCAATGAATATTAGCGTTGTGATAATCTCGCTTGAAATTACCATTCCCATCATACCAAATGAAGATAAATTTGCCAATGCTATAAGCTCGGGTTTAAAATAGCTCTTATCATCGCTAAAATATAAAGTCGCAAAAAATATCAAAGTCAAAGCGCAAATCATTACACAAAGTATTAGCTCAAACTGCCCAAGCACTATAAAACCAGCTACAAAAAATGGTAACTCTCCATCTAAAATTTCACCTCTAAAGGCAAAAAATGAGACTAAAACCACTGCCCAAAAGGCTAAATTCAACCCTAAAAGTACGGGCTTTTTAATCTTTGTGACGCTTAGAAAAATATTAGCTATTATAGCTGCTATGGATAATAAAAATGGTGCTATAGCTATCATTCTTGTCCCTTTAAATTTGATTTTATATATTTTTCATAATGGCTTTGTACAGTATTATCAACTAAATTTAAAAATGGCTTAGGATATAAGCCCATTACAAAAATAATAACTGCTACTAAGCCAAATGCTATCATCTGTGCTGCTCTTATCTCTTTAAATTTATCGCTAACTACGCCCACACTTTGCAGTATTGCCTTACGAAATACTACAAACATATAGACCGCACCTACAACAATCGAAGTCGTAGCGATAATTCCATATACTAAATTTGTTTTAAATAACCCAACTAAAATTAATAACTCAGCAACAAATCCAATAGTAGTAGGCAATCCAACGCTTGAGAGCATCATAATAGCAAAAAGCGTAGCAAACACAGGGGCTTTACGAGCGATGCCGCCAAGCTGACTTATCTTGCGAGTTCCTAGCTGAGCGCTAATAATCCCAACCATTAAAAACATAGCTCCACTAGTAAGAGCATGTGCTATAATTTGATAAATCGCCCCGCTCATAGCTATAGAATCTAAGCTAAATACTCCGGCTAAAATTAGTCCTAAATGCGAAGCCGAAGCAAATGCTAAAAGCGTTTTAAAATCATCGCACCTAAGCGCAATAATCCCAAAATATATCATAGAAAATATTCCAAGCGCTACAAAATAACTCGAAAATTCAATAAAACTTAATGAAAATATAGGTAATACAAATCTTAAAATTGCAAAAATCGCTACCTTAGATGCAATGGCTGAAAGCATAAATGTAGCCACGCTAGGCGAATAGGTATATGCTCTACTAAGCCACATATGAAATGGAAATAATGGAAGTTTAATTACAAATGCAATCATAAAACTAAAAAATAAAATACGTTCAGTCATTACACTTAAATTTAAATTTGCCAAATCATTCAAAGCAAAACTATAAAATCCAAACTGCTCAAAATGAAGCACGCCTAAATAAATTATAGCTCCAAGCATAATCATAGAACCAAATATCGCATAATACATCATATCAAGCATTGCTTTAGCTCTTTTAGCGCTTTTACCATATAGGCCTACCATCACAAAAATAGGAAGAAGCATCATCTCCCATCCAGCATAAAAAAAGATAAGATCAAGTGAGCTACAAACAGCTAAAAATCCACTCTCTATAAAAAGTAAATTTGCCCAAAATCCACGCTCATCACGCCTAATCACAAAAAATAAAAATGGAATAAATAGAGCCACGATTAAAAGCAAATAGATATTAATACCATCTACACCAACCATATATGTGATTCCATACATTGGTACAAGTGAAATAATATCTACAAACTGCATTCCGCCGGCTGGATCAAAACTAAGAGTCATTACCACTGTAAGAACTGCTACAAAAATACTCGCCCCAAAGGCTACAATCCTACTCCAAAAATTATTGCAAAATAGAGCTATAAACAGCCCAGATAAAAATGGTATAAATATTATCCAAGTTAATATATTACTCATAAAATAGCCTTTGAAAATATAATAATAACACAGACAAAAAATAACATATAAAATGCATATGAGCTAGCTAAACCATTTTGAGTGCATTTAGCATAAATTTGACTAAATCCTCTAAAAGTTAGAGCCGATAACTCAACTAACGGATATAAAATTCTATCATCAATAGTCTCACGCAAGAAATGACTAATACGCTTTAAGTTCTTTACAAAAACCGTATCATAAATCTCATCAACATAAAATTTATTTGCCACTACTGTCTCAAATTTACCCATCTCTTCCTCACAATTTTTATAGTTATAAAATTTCTTATACGCTATAAAAATACCAATTCCAGATACAACCATACTCACAACTCCAGCAACTATCTCAACGCTTAAACTTGGGTGTGGAATATCTAAAAACCAAGCCATAAATCCACCGCCTAAAGCAAATAGGCACAGCAAATAATTCACACTAAGCATAGTAAAAGGCACTTTATGTTGATGGGGAGCTTGGTTTTGTGAATAAAACACCAAGAAAAATAATCTAAAGCAATAATATGCTGTAAGTCCGGCTGTAAATAGCAAGATACTAAATATTACATAATGCCCAGAAAGGAGCGCTCCAAGGATAATGGCATCTTTAGAGAAAAAGCCAGCAAATGGGAAAATTCCACTAATTGCAAGCA
>NZ_JAGCNF010000099.1 GCF_017646085.1 Campylobacter sp.
ATAGGGCTATTGAGAGCGTTCGTCTTGGGGTGAAGGACTTTTTGACAAAACCATTTGATATTGATACTTTGGCTACGGCAATTAAACGAACTAGCGTAATAACTCAAAAAACTAAAGCTAAAAAACCAGATACTACTTTAAATATAAAAAATAGTAGTTTTTTATCTGTATCTGCAAATTTAGATAAAACTCTAAACATCGCCAAAAAGGCAGCCCAAACAGATGTAAGTGTAATGATAATGGGTGAGAGCGGTGTAGGTAAAGAGCTTTTTAGTAGATATATTCACGAAAACTCAAAACGTAAAGAAGCAGCATTAATGGCTATTAATATGGCTGCAATACCTGAAAATCTACTCGAGAGCGAGCTATATGGATATGAAAAAGGCGCTTTTACTGACGCTACAACGACCAAAAAGGGACTTTTTGAATTAGCAAATGGCGGTACTTTATTTTTGGACGAGATTGGAGAGATGCCTCTAAATTTACAACCTAAACTTTTACGAGCAATCCAAGAGCGTGAGATTGTTCGTGTAGGAGCTAGCAAACCAATTAAGATAGATGTAAGAATAGTAAGTGCAACAAATGCAAATTTAGAACAAAAAGTCGCAAATGGCGAATTTAGAGAGGATCTATTTTATCGCTTAAATACTGTTCCACTTAAAATACCTCCACTTAGAGAGCGCAAAGATGAGATTGAAGGTATTGCAAATGCTACTCTTAAGCGAGTTTGTGTTGAATATGAGCTAGGGCAAAAAGAGTTTAGCCAAGAGGCTATAAATGAGCTTTTAAGTTATGATTATCCGGGCAATATTAGAGAGCTTATTAGTATTGTTGAGCGTGCTGCTATATTAAGTGAAGGCAATAGTATTAGTAAAGAGGATTTATTTATTTACGCTAAAAAATAATTTAGATTTAAATTTGACTTATATTAAGCTAAATTTAGATAAAATGATGGTTTAAATTTAAATCTAAGGCGTAGTATGAGAAAGTATAGTATAGCAGTAGTTGGAGCTACTGGAGCTGTAGGCGAAGAGATTTTTCGTGTTTTAGAAGAGATGGATTTTCCAGTTGGCGATGTATTACCGCTTGCTAGTGCAAAGAGTGTTGGAAAAGAGATTGAATTTAAAGGCAAAAATTATCCAATTGTAGAGCTTACCGATACTGTATTTGATGAGCATGAGGTAGATATTGCATTCTTTAGTGCTGGCGGTAGCATATCGGCTCATTTTGCACCATTTGCAGCTGCAAGCGGGGCAGTAGTCATAGATAATACTAGTCATTTTAGAATGGATCCAGAAGTACCTTTAGTAGTACCTGAATGTAATCCAAGCGATATTGCTCAGTGGCAAAATAAAGGCATCATAGCAAACCCTAATTGCTCTACAATTCAGATGGTACAGGTGCTAAAACCTCTTGATGATGCATTTGGAATTCAAAGAGTTGATGTAAGCACATATCAAGCTACAAGTGGCGCAGGTAAAAAAGGGATGGAAGAATTAGTTATGCAGATGCAAAAATTCTTTGAATTTAAGCTTGATGAGTGTGAACCAAGTGCATTTAAACACCAAATTGCACTAAATGTAATTCCGCATATTGATGTATTTTTAGATAATGACTATACAAAAGAAGAGATGAAAATGGTCAATGAAACACAAAAAATTCTTCACAAAGATATGCAAGTAAGTGCAACTTGTGTGCGTGTACCAGTTCTTAGAAGTCATAGTGAGAGCATAACTATCAAATTTAAAACTCCAATTGATGCACAAAAAGCAACTCAAATTCTAAAAAATGCCCCAAGTGTTGTAGTTCAAGATAGCCCAAAAGATAATCTTTATCCAATGCCAATTCATGCAAGCGATACAAATGAGACATATGTTGGTAGAATTAGAAAAGATAATTATGATGAGAGCATACTTCATTTATGGTGTGTTGCTGACCAAATTAGAGTTGGCGCTGCGACAAATGCGGTTAGAATCGCACAAAAATGGATAGAGATGCAAGAGCAGAATGGATAATATTAAAAATAAGATAGAAAAGATATTTGAAGGACTTTTATGGAAGTCTAGAATGGTTACATTGCTACCAGTAATCTTTGGGTTACTTGGAGCTTTTGTAATGTTTATTGTTGCTAGTTATGATATTGTTAAAGTAATAGTTTATGCATGGAATTATCTAATCATTGGCGATCATAGTATAGATCTACATAGTGATGGTGTTGGCCTTATTATTGGAGCTATAGATCTATATTTGATGGCGTTAGTCTTTTTTATCTTTAGCTTTGGGATTTATGAGCTTTTTATTAGTGAAATCGACACTATTAAAAGCTCTAGACAAGCTAGAGTACTTGAGGTGCATAGCTTAGACCAGCTCAAAGATAAGATTGGCAAGGTCATTGTAATGGTTTTAGTGGTTAACTTTTTTCAACGTGTTTTACATGCAAAATTTACTACACCTCTTGAGATGGTCTATCTAGCAATATCTATTTTGGCTCTTTGTTTAGGCTTATACTTCTTGCATAAGAGTTCACACCATTAGCATTAAAGGATATTTATGATTTTTATAGATGCATGTTTGGGCAAGAAAACACCTTATACTCCAGTTTGGATGATGCGTCAAGCTGGTAGATATCTGCCTGAATATATGAGAGTTAGAGCTGAAGCTGGTGATTTTTTATCACTTTGCAAGGATTATGAAAAAGCTAGCGAAGTTACACTTCAGCCAGTTGATATTTTAGGCGTAGATGCAGCAATTTTATTTAGCGACATATTGGTTGTGCCTATGGAGATGGGTATGGAGCTTAAATTTGTAAAAGGCGAAGGTCCAGTATTCCCTAAACCAATTGCTACAATGGAAGATCTAGATAGGCTAAGCAGCGATAAAGCTATTAAAAATCTAAGCTATGTCTATGATACGATTAAATTAACTAGAGATAAACTAGCAAAAGATAAAGCTTTAATAGGATTTTGTGGCGCTCCATGGACAGTAGCTACATATATGATAGAGGGCGGAAGCACAAAAACATACAATATCTGCAAAAAAATGGTATATGATAATCCACAATTCCTTCATGCTATTCTTCGCAAGGTAACAAATGCACTTAAATTATATCTAGCTGAACAGATCAAATCTGGAGTAAATGCTGTTCAAATTTTTGATAGTTGGGCTGGAGCATTGGAAAAAAGTGCTTATATGGAATTTGGCTTTAGTTATATCAATGAGATTGTTGATTACCTAAAGACAAATTTTCCAGATATCCCCGTAATAGTATTCCCTAAAGGAATTAGTGGCTTCTTAGATGATATTAGTGGGAATTTTGATGTATTTGGCGTAGATTGGAGTACACCACTTACAAATGCTAAGAAATCTTTAGGTGCCAAATATGTTTTACAAGGCAATATGGAGCCTACAAGACTATACAACAAAGATGCAATTGATGAAGGCGTAGATGAAATTTTATCTATAATGGGTGGCAAAAGACATATATTTAATCTTGGCCATGGTATTCTGCCAGATATTCCAGTTGAACACGCTAAATATTTTATCAAATCTGTTCAAGAAAAATCTGCAAAATATACAAAATAATGGGATATAAATTTATTTTTGGCCCAGTGAGTAGCCGCCGCTTTGGCAGCTCTCTTGGGATTGACCTTAGTCCAGATCAAAAAAGCTGCAACTTTGATTGTTTATACTGTGAATTAAAAAAAGCTAAAACTGTACGAACTATAAAAAATGAGCCAAAACCAGAAGTAATTATAAATGAACTCAAAAGAGCTCTTGGCGAATTTAAAGATATTGATGTTATAACTCTTACAGCTAATGGCGAGCCAAGTTTATATAGCGATTTATCAAGTTTAATTACACAGATTAATAACATTAAAACTACACAAAAATCACTAATCCTTAGTAACGGAAGTGCTGTTTTAAATCCTAATGTAGCTTGCTCTCTTTTAAAACTTGATATTGTTAAATTTAGCCTTGATAGCGTAAATCCAAAAACATTTCGCCAAATTGATAGAAGTATCGACCAAATAAATGTAAATGAACTAGTAGAGCTTATGTCTAAATTTAGATCCAAATTTAGTGGCGAGCTTATTATGGAGGTTTTAGTTGTGGCTGGATATAATGATAATGAAAATGAGTTTATTGCATTAAATAACGCTTTTAAAAAGATTTTACCTAACAGAATAGACATTAGCACCATAGATCGTCCACCTGCTCATAATGCCAGTGGTGTTAGTAGCGAAATTTTGCATCATTTAGCCACTTTTATAGATGCTGCTCCAGTTAATATAGCTTCTAGAATGCCTTTAAAATCCAAATTTGATTATAGTAAAGATGAACTTGAAAAGCTTTTAAAACTTCGCCCTCAAAGTTTATATGATATAGAAAATAACTTTACTACAAATGCAAAAATAAATTTAGAACTACTAAAAGACGAAGGTAAAATCATAGAATGCGACCTAGCTGGGATGAAATTTTATAGAATTTAAAAAAAATTTCTAATTTAAGCTAAATTTAATTGACAAATAGCTAATTATTAGCTATAATTCCAACTCATTTATACGATATTCCGGATTAGCTCAGCGGTAGAGTAGTCGGCTGTTAACCGATTGGTCGCTGGTTCGAATCCAGCATCCGGAGCCACTTACCTCTTAAATATCCATATATTAATCAATATGTTTTTAATAAATATCAATTAACTAATATATAGCTTTAATTAATTCTATATAATGACTAAGCAAGATACACTTTGCTATTTGATAATATTAATTTTTTAGAGTTTATAAATTTTATCTAGATAGGATTTATAAACTCCTTTTAACAATAAGCTATGCTTCATTTGACTAAAGTATTTAATTTAGATTTTGTATACAATATTTTCTTTAGTTTTTCGTTCAATATAAAACACTATTCTTCTGTTGTACTCATATTCTTAGAATTTATCATATCTATATTTTTAATATTTTATGCTCTTTAGATATTGATTGGCTCACTATTTTGATTAAGCCAATATACTAATGATTTAAAAATAAAATATTATCAATAACAAAAATTCTCACCAGATGCATAACATTTATAGCTATCTATTGCCTCTTGAATCTTATTACGAGATTCACTTACTACGCACTCTGTATATCTCTCTAAATCTTTAATATAATCTTCTACATCATCTCTACAAGAATTTTTAAATGTTTTAAAAGATGTCGATGAACCAATGCATATAGGTTTCATTGGCTCTCTACAATAACTATATAAAGTAGATACTAAAACTAAAGAAACAAAAATATATCTAAACATATTACGCTCCAAAATAAACATATAAGAAAATAAAAAATAGATTCTACAATAAAAGAACTTATATAGAAATTACTTCTTAAATCAAAAGTTAAAGGATAGGCTAAACATAAGAGTTCTTATTATTTTACATAGTTATAAACTATGCAATAATCTTTTGCGTTGTCTTAATTAGCACAGTTTATTTTATTAATATTATTTATAATTTTCACTAATCTAGTCGTTTTATTGCTTATATTCTATTATCCTTAGCAAATGTGATAATAAACTCACTTCCTACGCCTTTTTGACTTTTTAAATTTATATTAGCGTGATGTATATTTAAAATTGATTTGACAATAGATAATCCAAGACCTGTGCCACCTACTCTTTTACTACAAACCTTATCAACACAAAAAAATCTTTCAAATATCCGCTCTTGCATACTATGTTCAATACCAATTCCATTATCTTGTATGGATAATTCTATACTTCGTGGAAGATTTCTAAGTTTGATTTTAATCCAGCCACCTGGATTATTATATTTAATAGCATTGTCACATAAATTAAAAATCGCATGTCCTAGCAACTCTCTTGAGCCAAATATATAAGCCTCTTGAAGTTCGAGCTTAAATTTAATCTCATATTTTTTAGCCAACTCTTTTAAATTTGCTTGTGTCTCTAAAATAAGATTAGATAGCTCAACCTTAGCAAATGGGATCTTTGCACTAGATTCATCTAAAAACGAGAGTTTTAAAATATCTTCTATTAGGCGTAAAAGGCGTTTTGATTCATCATAAATAGTGTCAATAAAATACGGCAAATCATCGCTTTTTACTAGGTTATTTTTAATCATTTCTACATTACCCATTATAGAAGTTAGTGGAGTTTTTAACTCATGAGTGACATTAGCGCTAAATTCTTTACTTAAATTTTGATTTCTTTTAAATTCAGTAATATCGCATATAACGATAATTAATCCCTTAAATTTGCCTTTTGATGAAAAAATAGGAGAAAAAACTATCTCACACTCTACAAGCATATCTTGCATAAATACAATTTGCTCTCTTATCTCATCTTTTATTTTTCCATCTTTAAAATCTCGTAAATTATTTAGTAAAAGCTTTAAAAATAGATCATTTGAAATTTCAGATATATTTGTATTTTTATCTAAATTTACAAAATATTTTTGAGCACTTGGATTTATACTTAAGATCTCGCCAGATCTATTTATAATAATAAGGCCATCTTTCATCCCTTTAGTAAGAGATTGAAGTTCTTGTCTTTTTTGTTTTAAATTTTTAAATTGGCTTTTGATAATTTTGTTTTGTTTTTTAAGGGTTTCTATTAAAATTTTAAGCTCTGGATATGGTAGATTCTCATCTAAATTTTTTAAATCAATATCATAAATTGGTCGTAAAATTATATATGTTAGATACTTAGCTAGAAAAAACGAAAATATCAAAACAGCAATAATCTCACAAATAATATAAGGGATAAAGCTTAGAAAAATATCATATAAATACTTTTGTTCTTTGGCAATTCTTAATACAAAATCACCATTATAAGTAGAAATTTTGACTGCGTAATATATCTGGCGTTTTAGAAGCGTATCTGAGTAGCGAATGCTTTTAGATTCCCCATTTTGCATTGCGCTTTTTATCTCAAAGCGATCGCTATGATTGTCTAAATTTGAACTAAAATTATCATAGATTACAATTCCATATTTATTAACTATACTAATTCGATAAATACTATGTAATTCTTTTAAATTTGCAAAAGAGTTATCTTTTATTGATATTGCGACCTCATCTTTGATCTTGTTTGCATAATTTTTTAGTCTATCAAAAAGATCATTTTTAAGCACAGATTCTATCGAAAATATCAAAAATAAATTTACAAATAGCGCCAATCCCAACATAGAAAAAATAATAAAATAAAATACTCTTTTTTTCATATCAATCTTTTATTAGCTTATAGCCTACTCCATGAATTGTTTTGATTATATCAGCCTTATTACCAAGCTTTTTTCTTAAGGTTTTGATATGCATATCAACTGTTCTGCTCTCTTTATCATAGCCATAACCCCAAACCATCTCCAAAAGCATATCACGGCTAAAGACTTGATTTGGATTTTGTAATAAAAAACCAAGTAGCTCAAATTCCTTCAAAGTCAATTCTAAGATTATGCCATTAATTTTTACAATATGATTTTTATATGAAAACTCTAATCCATCAAAGGTTATATCGCTATTTTGTTCTTTTATAGCTTTACGTCTAAAAACTACTCTAATACGGGCCAAAAATTCCATCACACCAAAAGGTTTTGCAATATAATCATCAGCGCCTAAATCCAGCCCTTTTACCTTATTAATCTCGCTATCAAGCGCTGTAAGCATCAAAACGCAAATATCTTTATATCTAAGACTACTTTTTATATCTTTTAAAATTTCAAATCCATCAGCATCTGGCAACATCACATCTAAGACTAGAATTTGTGGTATTTCATCCTTTAGGGCTTTATAAAAATCGCTAGCTAAGCCAAAGCCTTTAACTGGAATATTTTGAGATTTTAAAGCATAACAAATCAGATCTAAAATAGCCTTTTCATCCTCTAGTACATATACCATTAAATTCCTTTTAAATTTGATAAATTATAACAAACTTACCCAAATTTTCCCAAAACATAGTCTTGTGTTTTTTTATGTTTTGGTTTATTAAATATCTTTTTAGTATCATCATATTCAATTACTTCACCCATCCAAAAAAATGCTGTCTTATCTGAAATTCTGTGGGCTTGTTGCATATTATGAGTTACGATAATAATCGTATAATCCTTTTTAAGCTTTAAGATTAGCTCTTCAATTTTAGATGTAGAGATAGGATCAAGCGCACTTGTAGGCTCATCCATTAGTATCACCTCTGGATCTACTGCTAGAGTTCTTGCTATACATAGCCTTTGTTGCTGTCCTCCACTAAGACCTATAGCTGAACTATGCAATCTATCTTTTAAATCATCCCATAAAGCCGCATCTTTTAAACTTTTTTCTACTATACTATCTAGGCTATCTTTATCTTTTATTCCATGAGTTTTGGGTCCAAAAGTTATATTATCATATATACTCATAGCAAATGGATTTGGCTTTTGAAATACCATTCCTACTCGCTTTCTAAGCAAATTTATATCATAATCTTTACTATAAATATCCCTATCATGAAATAAAATCTTGCCATCAATTTTACAATCTTCTACTAAATCATTCATACGATTGAGGGTTTTAATAAATGTAGATTTGCCACAACCACTTGGCCCTATAAATGCCGTAACTTCGCCTTTGGTAATTTGCATATCTATATTTTTTAATGCATGAAATGAACCATAATGTAAATTTAATTTTATTATATCAAAACACTTCTTCATCAATTATCCTTTAAAATCTTTTTAGCTATAAAATTTGAAATAAAATTCATAAAAAATACAATAACAATTAATACCATCGCTGTGCTATAGGCTTCATTTATATGAAGTCCTTCACTAGATATAGCATACATATGCACGCTTAGCGTTCGCCCTGAATCCATCGCTCCAGCAATCTGGGCTACGCTTCCTGAGGTATAAAGCAAGGCCGCACTCTCCCCTACAATTCTACCAATACTTAAAATAACACCAGCTAAAATTCCAGCTGTAGCGCTAGGTAAAATGATTGTAAATATAGTACGAAGCTTGCTAGCACCAAGGGCTAAAGAGGCCTCTTTATAGCCAATTGGAACAGATTTTAAAGCTTCCTCGCTACTTCTTAAAATCAGCGGTAAAATCATAATACTAAGAGTTAAAACCCCAGCTATAAAGCTAGTTTTAAATCCAAAATATATAACAAAAGCAAGATAGCCAAATAGTCCATATACAATACTTGGAATTCCAACTAATGTATCTGAAGTTACTCTTATAAGATTTAAAATTTTACTATTTTTTTTACTATATTCATTTAGATAAATTGCACCAAAAATCCCAAGAGGCATAGCAATAGCTAAAGAACAAATAACCATATTTATAGTATTTATAAGTGCTGGCATTAACGATACATTTGTACTGTTATACTCCCACTCAAATAAGCTTGGAGTAATATAAATAATCCCTTTAATAAAGATAAAAAGAGTAATCCCAAAAAATACAAAAAGTACACTAATAATAGCAAATTTAAGCAAAAATAATAAAAATATCGACAGATAATCTATATTCACTTTTTACTCCTTTTTAAAGCACTAAAGCTAATATTTATAATTAAAATAAAGACAAAAAGCACAACTGCATTAGCAATCAATACATCTTTATGTAAATTTGCAGCATAACCCATCTCAAGCACGATATTTGTAGTCAAAGTTCTTACACCATCACTTAAAGAGTGTGGAATTTGAACTTGATTACCAGCTACCATTATAACAGCCATCGCTTCTCCAATAGCTCTACCAACTCCTAAAATCACAGAGGCTAAAATTCCGCTTTTTGCAGCTGGCACAACAGCAAAAAACACAGCTCTCTCAGGGGTTGCTCCAAGAGCTAAGGCGCCTTCATAATAGCTCTTAGGTAAAGCCTCAATAGCTGCTTTTGATACTAAGATAATTGTAGGTAAAACCATAATAGCTAAGATTAAAGAGGCTGCTAAAACACTCTTTCCAGAGACACCACTAAAAATATTAGATATTAAAGGTACTACTATCACAAGTCCAAAAAATCCATAAACAACAGATGGAATAGCTCCTAAAAGCTCCACAGCTGGCATAATAATGCCCTTTAATCTTTTAGGACAAAAATATGCTAGATACACAGCACTTAATACCCCAATAGGCACACCTAATGCTATAGCTAAAGCTGTAACATAGATGCTTCCAACAATCATAGGAAAGATACCAAAAATCTCCTCATCAGGATACCAATCCATACCAAAAATAAACTCCAAAAAGCCTATTTGTGATATAGTTGCAAAAGCATTAAAAAACAAAAATATAGCTATAACGCCAACAGCAAAGATAGAAAATCCAGCACTAAGGGCAAAAAGCCCTTGAAATACTCTCTCTTTTAACATACTATTTTACTCTATCCCAATCTGTAATCTCTCCTGCAAAGATCTTTTTTACACTCTCTTTGCTTAATGAATCAATTGAATTTTCTTTATTTACTATTACAGCTAGACCATCTAATGCTAGAATTTGAGTCTTTAGACCGCTTTTTAACTCGCTAGCTTTAAATTCCCTTGATACCATAGCAATATCAGCGATTTTTTCTATAGCTGAGTTAATTCCTGTAGTAGAGTCGCTTTGTTGTATCTCTATAGTTGCATTTGGATTTACTAATTTATAGCCCTCTTTTAGTTTTTCCATTAATGGAGTAATAGAGCTAGACCCAGCTACTACAATCTTACCACTAGGTTTTGCTGAGCTAAATTCATTATCATAAATAGCGATATATCCAGCTTTTTGGATTATATTTTTAGATAAATTTGAGCCTATATAACCTAAAAAATCACTTACTAATTCATTATCGCTACTTATAGCTAGGTTAAATGGACGATAAACTGTATAAGATTTATTATTAACATTTTCTACGCTTGGCGTAACTCCATCTATTTTTACAGCTTTTACTGTATCGTTTAAAGAACCAAGTGAGATATAGCCAATTGCATTTTTTGAGTTTGCAACCGTAGTTATCATAACTCCAGTTGAGTTAGTCACTTCAGCTTTTTTAGATGTAGCATCTATTTTTTTATTGCCAATTTGCTTTTTAACACCGAATATATCAACAAATGCTCCCCTTGTTCCAGAACCCATTTCACGAGATATTGGATAGATATTCTCAGCCGCCAAATAGTTGCTAATCCCACACAACACAAAAAGTGCAACAATATATTTTTTAAACATTTTAACTCCTTTGATTTAAGTTGTAAAATTATAAAAAAAAGTTGTAAAGTCAAAATGTAATAAATGTAAATTTGATGTAAAGTTTGAAAAATTTAAATTTAAAAGAGTTTAATCTTAATTATGATAAAATCACTCTTTTTTAAATTTAAGGACTATTTTATGATGAGATCGGTTTTACCGCTTGGATTTATCGCAGCTTCTAGGTTTTTTGGGCTTTTTATTATTTTACCAGTTCTTAGTCTTTATGCTCTTGAGCTAGATGGTGCTAATGAGTTTTTAGCTGGGCTTACTATTGGTGCGTATGCGATTACACAGATGATTTTTCAAATACCTTTTGGAAGCTTAAGTGATAAATTTGGCCGTAAATTTATGATGTGTGTGGGATTAATTATCTTTATAATTGGTTCATTTATATGCGCTATAGCTAATGATATCTATATTATGCTACTTGGTAGATTGCTTCAAGGATGTGGCGCTGTAGGTGCTGTGGCTACTGCTATGATAAGTGACTTAGTAAGCGAAGATAAACGATCTAAAGCTATGGCTATGATGGGCGGTATGATTGGAATCGCTTTTGCACTTTCTATGGTTCTTAGCCCGCTTTTAAGTCGTGAATTTGGTCTTTCTAGTCTATTTTATCTATCTATTATTATAACAATCTTTTGTATATTTTTACTCTTTAGCGCAGTGCCAAAAGAGCCAAAAATCCACCACCACGATCCTAAAGTACCATTAATGCAGCTTTTAAGTCAAAAAGATTTAGCTATAATGAACTTAACAAATTTAATGCAAAAAATGCTAATGAGCTGCGCCTTTGTAGCTATACCAATTGTATTAGTAAAATCTCTAGGATATGAGAGTGATAATTTATGGATTGTATATTTAATCTCTATGATTTTTGGATTTATTGCTATGGGAATGGCTGGATTTTTAGGCGATGGTAAAGGGCATAGCAAAAAGCTTTTATTAATTGGCGTAGTACTTTTTATCACTTCTTTTATAGGATTTGGATTAGCAAATTCGGCCATAATTTTTATCATTTCAGTAGTTATATTCTTTATAGGATTTAATATCCACGAGCCAATTATGCAAAGCTGTGCTAGTAAATTTGCTAAAGCTAGCCAAAAAGGTTCAGCTCTTGGAATTTTTAACTCATTTGGTTATTTGGGTAGTTTTCTTGGTGGAGCCGTAGGCGGATATTTGCTACATAGTTATAGTATTACCATTTTAGCTATAGTTTTAGCTATTGCTTCAACTATCTGGCTAATAGTATTACTAGGACTAAACGATCCAAGAATATTCCAAATAATACGCCTAAAAAATGCTGATATATCAAAACTAGACAATATAAATGGAATAGTAGATCGCTACAATCAAAATAATCAAAATATAATCAAATTCAACTCTAAAATCATCAGCCAAGATGAAATTATTGCTATTTTAGGAGTCAAAGATGAAGAGCTATGATGAAAATCTAAAAATCCTAAAAAGCATAACTCCAAAATGGACACTAAACGAGAGAATCCCGTTAACTAACGCACTTAATAGAATATTAGCTAGTGATATAATAGCACAAGATCCACATCCAGCCTATCCAACATCAGCAATGGATGGTTATGCAATAAAATTTGATAATCAAAATAGCAAAATCAAAGTAATAAATATTACACCAGCTGGACATGATAGCGATATTAATATAAATGATGGCCAATGCATTAAAACCCTTACTGGTGCATTAGTGTGCAACCAAGCCGATACTATAGTACCAATAGAAAATGTAAAATTTGATGGTGAATATATAGAGATTATCAAAAAAGTTCCTAAAGGTTTTGCTATTAGAGACATAGGCGAAAGCTATAAAGCTAAAGAACTTTTAATCAAAGCTGGAACTAAGCTTGGCTACTGCGAACTAGCACTTTTATCTGAATTAGGATATAGTTATATAAATGTCTTAGTTGCTCCTAGAGTCGCTCTATTAAGCACTGGTAGTGAGGTATTAGATATCGGTCAAACCAGAGAGAATAAAAGTCAAATATATAGCTCAAATAGTATATCAATTTCATCTTTGCTAAAACTTATGGGTTGTGAGCCAATCATTATGCCAATAATAAAAGATGATAAACAATCCATACAAAATGCAGTTCAAAATGCTCTTAATCAAGCTGATTTTCTTATCACAACTGGCGGGGTTAGCGTAGGAGATTTTGACTTTATGCGAGATATTGCTAGAGAAGCTCAAATAATAGTAGATGGTGCTAGTATTAAGCCTGGTAGACATATTAAAGTAGCCAAAATTAATAATAAATTTATCTTTGCATTGCCTGGTTTTGCCTATTCTGCAATTGTGACTTGTGTGCTATTTTTTAGAGAATTTATAGAACATAGTTTTGGGACAAATCTAGCCCATAAATCAAAAGCTATTTTAAAAGAGGATTATATCAAAAAATCGCCATACGAAGAGTTTAGCGCTGCTACTTTAAGCAATGATAATGGAGTATTAAAAATCTCAACAGAATCTAAAAAATCAGGCAGTTCAGCTATTATTAGCAATCTTACTGGTGGCGCAGTTTTATTGCGCTGTCCAAGCCATAAAACTAAATTAAATGCTGGTGAAGTAGTAGAATATATAGAAATTTAGCCAAATTATCGGCTAAATTTCAAAACCTCAAAGCCATATTTTGCCCCATCAAAACCTAAAAATCCTATAGTTCCTTTAATATTTGGATCAATTTTTAAAGTGGCTTTTATATCTTTTTGACTTGAATTTATAGTAATTTCATCACCATTTTTTAATTTTGCAGCAATACCAAAATAGCTCCCAGCCCTAAACTCATTACAATGTGGATGAGTAAAAATCACAGCATTATCATAGTTTGGAATTGTCTTAAGCTCTGTTAATTGGCCATTTAGTTCTATCTCATCACCATTTAAATTTACTATTTTAAAGCCAAATTTGCTTTTTAAAAGCGATAAAATAGCTTGTGAACTGCTCTTATTAGTTTCAAAAATCTCATCACTAATTATGCAAATATCGCAATTTTTGATAAACTCACAT
>NZ_JAGCNF010000100.1 GCF_017646085.1 Campylobacter sp.
CTATCATGATGCAAGTGGAAAGCTAGTTGGATATGATGTCGAGGTAATAACTGAAGCAGCCAAAAGAGCTGGTTTTGAAGTTGAATTTCATGAGACAAACTGGGATGCTATATTCTCAGGATTAAACTCAAATCGCTTTGATATGATAGCAAATCAAATCAGCGACGCCGATCCAAAAAGAGCTCAGCTTTATACACTAAGTAATCCATATATAGTTACTTCTGCTGCAATTGCTGTAAGAATTGATAACAATAGTATAAATTCGCTAGATGATATTAAGGGTAAAAATATTGCCCAAGCAATGGGTAGTAACTATTATGATATAGCTATAGAAAATGGAGCAAATATAATCTTAGTAGATGGATTAGCACCAGCTATTAAAGCTGTCAGCCAAGGCAGAGCCGATGCTACAATGAATGATAAGCTTGCGATTTTAAACTACATTAAAACAACTGGTGATAAAAATATCAAAGTTGCATTTAATACCGGAGACGGCACAAGAAGTGTATTTTTATTCAAAAAAGAATTAACCCAACAAAGAGATAGGATTAATCAAGCTCTTGAATCTATGAAAAAAGATGGTACATTAAAACAAATTTCAGAAAAATATTTTGGAATGGATGTTAGTGAATAGCTATATTGAAGCATTTTTGCCTATGATTAAAGGGGCGATATTATATACAATCCCCCTTAGCCTTATATCTTTTATTTGTGGTATTGCAATAGGTGTTATTGTAGCACTTATTCGTATTAATCATAGTAAAAATTTACTATCAAGCTTAGCTAGAGTTATTTGCCAATTCTATATCTCTATAATTCGTGGAACTCCACTACTTGTACAGCTTTTTATAATATTTTATGGTCTGCCAAATATTGGCATAACTCTAGATCCATTTATTAGCGCAATTATTGCTTTTAGTCTTAGTATTGGTGCGTATAGTAGTGAAACTATTAGAGCTAGTATTTTAGCCGTACCAAAAGGTCAATGGGAGGCTGGATGGAGCATTGGACTAACCAATAGCGATACATTTATTAAAATTATTGCGCCACAAGCACTTAAAATTGCTCTACCTACTTTGTCAAATACATTTATTGCACTAGTTAAGGATACATCGTTAGCATCAGTAGTATTAGTAGCTGAACTGTTTCGTCAAGCTCAAACTATTGCTTCTCAAAATTATGAATTTCTAAGAGTCTATTCGCAAGCTGCTCTTATATATTGGGTGATCTGTATAGGTCTTGGTTATATACAAACTCGTCTTGAGACTAAATTTAGCAAGCATCTATAAGAGGAATATATGCTACAAATAAAAAATATAAGCAAAAAAATCGGCTCGCATACTATTTTATCAAATATTAGTTTTAATATTAAAAAGGGCGAGATCATTGCAATTATCGGCCCAAGCGGTAGTGGTAAAACTACTTTACTTCGATCTTTAAATTATCTTGAAATACCAGATAGTGGGATCTTGGAATTTGATGATAATTCGCTTAAGATTGACTTTGGCGCCCATCCAAATAAGCATGAAATTTTAAATTTAAGGCGTAAAATGGGTATGGTTTTTCAATCTTATAATCTATTTGCTCATTTAAATGCTACGCAAAATATTACTCAAGGATTAATAAGTGTTCAAAAGATTGACAAGGATAAAGCTATCCAAATTGCGCTAAATTTGCTAAATAAATTTGGCCTAAAAGATAGAGCCAATGCCTATCCTAGTTCACTTAGCGGTGGGCAACAGCAGCGTGTAGCCATTGCTAGAGCCGTAGCGCTTAAACCTGATATTTTGCTTCTTGATGAACCTACTAGCGCACTAGATAAAGAGCTAGTAAGCGAAGTTTTAGCTACACTTAAAATGTTAGCAAGCGAGCATCAAACTATGATTTTAGTAACTCATGAGCTTAAATTTGCCAAGGATATAGCTGATAAAATTATATTTTTAGAAGATGGTAAAATAGTTACCATTGAATCTCCAAAAGATTTTTTTGGCTCGCAAAATAATCCAAGAATTATTAAATTTATAGGCGATCTAAACTACTAATGAAATCAACACAAAAAGGATTTATCCTAGCACTAGCTACATTTATTATGTGGGGGATTTTCCCAATATTTTTTAAATTTATAGAGAATGTTGCAGCTACTGAGGTGTTAGCTCATAGGATTATATGGTCAGCTCTAATTTTATTGGTTGTGTTGATCATAACAAAAAAACTAGCCAATGTTAAACGAATTATTAAAATAAAAAAAGTTACTCTAACACTAACCATCACTGGCGCCTTAATAGCTAGCAACTGGGGGATTTTTATCTATGCAATCAACCAAAATGAAATTTTAGCTACTAGTCTTGGATATTTTATAAATCCACTTTTTTCTATACTCCTTGGCGCTATTATATTAAAAGAGGAGTTAAATTCAGCCTTAAAACTCTCAATTTTTATTGTATTTATTGCTATTGGAATTCAAATTTATGCTCTTGGAAAACTACCAATAATTTCTATTATGCTGCCATTATCATTTGCCCTATATGGACTTTTACGTAAAAGACTTGGAGTAAGAACATTTGAAGGATTATTTATTGAAACTATGATTTTAGCACCATTTGCCCTACTATATTTAATATATTTAACTATAAATAATAGCGGTGAATTTGGTATGAATTTTAATGGAATAATGCTATTTTTAAGTGGATTTGTAACTATCTTACCACTACTTACTTTTAATGCTAGCACAAAGTATCTTAAACTATCTACGATTGGATTTTTACAATATATTAGCCCTACTTTAAGTATGATTATTGCAGTTTTTATATATAATGAAGTTCTTGATTTTTATAAAATTATTAGCTTTGCACTTATATGGATTAGCCTTGCAATTGCTGCAACGGCAAATTTAAGGAGAAAAAATGACACAAAATGATTTAATTATAATGGCAACTGCCGTCTTAATCGTTGGAGTAATACTTTATAAACAGATAAATAAAGTTACACAAAATATCACAAATGAGGATGAAAATCCAAATTTAGCCTATTCTAAATTTTGTGATGCAATAGATAAGCAAATAGATGTATTGCGTCAAAAAACTCAAGAAGATATAATATTAGAATTAAATAAAAAGGATGAGATTTTAGAAACTTTAAGTGATTTTAGTAAAGAACTTGTATTTATTGAATCTTTAAATTCAAAAGATAGCACACAGTGGCAAAACAAGCTTTTTGCTCTTCTTAGTAGGCTTGATGCTTTTGTGGAGTCTAATTTTATAGATGGTGAGCAACTTGCTAGTGATATCAAAGAGAATTTAAGAGGCGAGTTTAATAGACTTAGGCTAGATAGAAATTAAAATCTAGCCTTCTGAGCGATTATACGATTATATGCATCAATAATTCTAGTAATCTCTATTTTACCGCTTTTAACAGAGTTAAATATTGCATCATTTAGAGCTTTTATAGAATTTGTTTTATTATAGAAATACTCACTTACTAACAAGATATCTACCCCAGCATTTACTGCTTTTATAGCATTTTGTTCAAGAGTTCCGCCAAGTGCCTTCATTAGCATATCATCACTTATTACAACACCTTCGTAGTTTAAACTATCTTTTAGCAAATTTGTAACTATTTGACGTGAAAGTGTAGCTGGATTTGCATCATCAATTGCTGGGATTATCATATGGCCAATCATTATAAATTTAGCCTTTTTACGCTTAATCAGTTCATAATATGGCTTAATCTCATCAAAGTCAAAATTATCTACTATAGTACTGGTTTTATGTGTATCAGCCGAGGCATTGCCATGACCTGGAAAGTGTTTTAAAACACTAGCAACACCTACAGTATCAAAAGCAGATATAAACTCACTAGCATATGCAGTCACCTCGCCAGCATCATTGCTAAATGCCCTTTGTCTTTGACCAATTATAGGCGATATCTCATTATGAAGATCAACTACTGGAGCAAAATTCATATTTATTCCAAGATCTTTAAGCTGAATTGCCATACTAGTATATAACTTATTAGCACTATTTAAATTTAACTCATTACCAACCTTATAAGCTGATGGAAAATGCTCAAAATCATTAAATTTATTAAACCGACTAATTTGCCCACCCTCTTCATCAATGGCAATAAATAGCGGCTGTTTTGGTTTGGCTGAATTTAAATACCTAATCAACTCTTTTAGCCCTTGCTTGCTACTGATATTTCTAGCTAATATCATAACTCCACCGATTCTACCATTTTTAATATCAAGATGAAGTTGCTTAACCCACTCATCACTAGAACTATTTCCAGTAAATCCTACCATCACCATCTGACCGATCATATTTCTTAACTCTTTATCACTTGGTGTGCCAAAGAGTGAAATAGTAAAAATAAATAGCAAAATAATCTTTTTCATCGTCGTTTTAATAAATCCTTTAAAGCCTCTTTTGCATTTTTGCCCCCTAGCATATCAACTACTTGACTAGCAATTGGAGTATAAATCGCTCTTTGCTGAGCAATTTTAGTAATTGCATATGCTGTAGCTACACCTTCAGCCACCTCTCCAATTTGAGCTAAAATCTCATCAAGACTAAATCCACTAGCCAACCCAAGACCAACTCTATAATTCCTAGATAGCTCACTACTAGCAGTTAAAAATAGATCCCCTGCTCCACTAAGACCTAAAAATGTTTCATCTTTAGCGCCAAAATGCTCACCAAATCTAGCCATCTCTACTAATCCTCTAGATATCAAACTAGCTCTAGCATTCTGCCCAAGACCAAGACCAGCACATACACCGCCAGCTATAGCAATCACATTCTTATATGCACCACAAATCTCAGCCCCTATAACATCGTCGCTAATATATGGCTTAATAAAACTTGGAAAAGTGCTAGCCCAAATTTGAGCTAACTCATCATTTTCGCTGCTTATCACTAAGGCACACGGCAATCCTTGCATAACCTCACTTGCAAAGCTAGGACCGCTTAAAAATGCTAAATTTTGGCTTGGGGCAAATTTAGAATAGATCTCATGTAAAAACTCTCCACTAATCGTATCTATGCCTTTAGAAGCTACTAATATTTTTTGATTCTTTGCTTTAAAATTTGAGCGTAAAAACTCATGTGTTTTTTGAGTTGATATACTAAAGAGTAAATAGTCACACTCTAGCGCCTTATCTAACTCTACAAAACCTTCAATATCACGCTTTGTTCGAGATGAGATAATGCAATCATTATTTATTTTAAGTGCTGAGTATAAAGCCTGCCCCCATTTACCAGCACCGATCACTGCTATTTTCATATCTTGCTATCCATAGTTTTATATCGCTACTAATACTTGCTAACAAAATCTCTATAAGATTAAATTTAATTTTGCAAAATAAAAAAACCTAATTTTATAAATAAAAATCTTGCTATATATTAATAAATTTAATCTTATGAAAATTGTTAATAAACCAATAATGCTACCCTAATTTCGTTTTTAATAACTCATTTACTTTGGCTGGATTAAATGCACCCTTACCCTCTTTCATAACTTGACCAACAAAGAAACCAAATAATTTATCTTTACCGCTCTTATACTCAGCTACTTTATCTTCATTTGCAGCTAATACTGTATCAATAATAGACAATATAGCAGAGTCGTCACTTACTTGTTTTAGGCCTAGACGATCAATCACACTATCTATATCTTCATCACTTTCTATTATTACATCTAAGACATCTTTAGCAGCTTTTTGCGATATTGTGCCATCTTCTATTCTATTTAGTAGAGTTGAGAGCTTAGTGCTACTTACTGGACTTGTCTCTATAGTTACTCCATTTTTTAATCTACCTAAAAGCTCTACAGTCAGCCAAGTCACGCATAGTTTTGCAGAATTACCTCCAGCTATTAAATCTTCAAAATATTTTGCCATCTCATAGCTGCTAATTATCACATCAGCATCGCTCTCTTTTATACCAAATTCACTTACATATCTAGCTCTTTTTTCATCTGGCAACTCAGGCAAAATACTAGCCTCTTCCATAAGCTCATCAGGAATAATAACTGGCAATAAATCAGGATCTGGAAAATAGCGATACTCAGCACTATCTTCTTTACTTCTCATTGATTTAGTAATCAATTTTGTAGTATCAAACAATCTAGTTTCTTGAACGACTTCACTATCATATCTGCCATCTTCCCAAGCCTCACACTGACGCTCTACCTCATACTCAATAGCTTTTTGTATAAATCTAAATGAATTTAAATTTTTAATCTCAACTCTTGTATAAAGTTTTTCATCGCCTTTTGGTCTAATACTAACATTTACATCACATCTAAAAGAGCCTTCTTGCATATTAGCATCACTAATATTTAAAAATCTTAATATACTATGAAGTTTTTTAAGATATGCTACAGCCTCATCACTGCTTCTAATATCTGGCTCACTTACAATCTCTAAAAGTGGGGTACCAGCACGATTTAAATCTACAAGACTAGATTTACTCTCATGACTATTTTTACCAGCATCTTCTTCTAAATGCGCTCTAGTAATTCCAATTCTTTTACTTTCATCGCCAACTTTAATAATTAACTCACCATTTTCTACAATTGGAATAGTAAATTGAGATATCTGATAGGCTTTAGGTAGATCTGGATAGAAGTAGTTTTTACGATCAAAAATACTCTTTTTATTTATAGTTGCATTTATTGCTTTACCAAAGCTAATTGCTTTTTTAACCGCTTGAGAATTTAATACCGGTAATGCCCCAGGTAGAGCTAAACAAGTTGGGCAAACATGAGTATTTGGCTCTTCACCAAAACTAGTTGAACATCCACAAAATATCTTAGTTTTTGTATTTAACTGACAATGTACTTCTAATCCTATAACTGTTTCAAACATAAATTTAGCCTTTTGATATTGATAAAATAGTATATTTTAGCACAAAAAAAATTAAATATTAATAAGGTTAATCTAGCGTAAAATAGCGAATCGATGCAAATCCGGCCACACCGCACTTCATCACAGCACAAATTTGCTCAGCACTCATTATCCCGCCAAGAGCAATAACCTTAAATTTTGATATTTTTATAGCTTCTTTTAATCCTTCTAAGCCTTTTGGTTTGCCCTTATTTGGAGTTGCAAAAATTGGACTAAATGTAATAAAATCGGCTCCATATTGATTGGCTAATTCTATCTCTTTAACATTATGAGTGCTAGCAATTTTGATTAAATTTGGCGGAGTATCCTTTAATAAATGAATAAAATTTGAACTAAAATGAATACCATCAAAGCCAAGTTTGCAAGCCAAATCGATATCATTTTGAAGTAAAAATTTTATATTATGAGATTTAAATTTAATAAATTCTTGAGCTGTTTTATCATAGTTATTAGAGTTTTTATCTCTAAAAAGTAGCATATTAGCCTCTTTTAATCTAATAAAATTATTAAAAGCATAATCTAAATTTGAATAAAATTTAGGATCGCTAATTGCATACTTAATCACTATTTAAAATCCTTAATAATAGATATGATATTAAAGCTAAAATAAGACCAAAACTAGCCCCAATTAAACCACTAAGAAAAAGTCCTAAAAAATAAAAATGATAGATACAAAACAGTGCGCCGACGATAGCAACTGCCCACGACGCACCTAGAATAAAATTTAAAATATATACCAAAAAATTAATGCTCTTCAGAAACTACCACAGCACCAGCCAAATAAACATATGTTAAAATCATAAAGATAAATGTTTGTAATAATGCCATAAATGTTAGTAATGCAAATGCTGGAAGTGGAGCAACCCACGGAGCAAGACTAAGAACAACCATCAAAAATAGATCATCGCCTTTAATATTTCCAAAAAGCCTAAATGATAATGAAACTATACGAGATAAATGAGATACGATCTCGATAGGGAACATTAAAGGAGCAAGAAATTTATTTGGTCCCATAAAATGAGCAAAATATTTAATCACACCTTGAGTGCGAATACCTTCAAAGTTGTAATATATAAACACACAAAGAGCCAAACAAAGAGTTAGATTCAAGCTAGAACTAGGAGCTTCAAAACCAGGAATAATACCAATTACATTGCTTGTTAAAACAATTAAACCAATTGTAGCCACTAGTGGTAGATACTTTCTAGCAAGCTCATCACTACCCATTACATCACGACCCATTGATACGATACCTTCTAAATATGCCTCAAGTAAATTTTGAGTACCACGAGGTACAAGCTGCATCGAGCTAGTAGCCATTTTAGCAACAATTAACACTATAATCGCAACTAAAATAATGTGAAAAAGGTACGTAAAGCTATGATCATTAACGATCAAATTTGAAAAGAGAAACAGATCTTTCATAGAAAAGCGCCTTTTGAAAAAATTTGTGGTAATTATATCTTAATTTAGATTAAGCACAAATTAAAAAATCAATTTAAATATCTATTTTTGCTTATTTTATTCTAAATTTTATTTAATAAATAGATCATAAATAATCTTAACAATAGTTAAACTTACCACAGTTAAAAAGATATTTTTTATAAATTTAATCTCCTTTTTAATTACCATATGCGATCCAAAATATGCTCCAATCATTTGGCCAAAACCCATAACTATCCCAAGTAGCCATAGAATTTGCCCACCTCCAATAAATACAGCCAAAGATACGATATTAGAAGTAAAATTTAATATTTTAGTATTTGCTACAGCACTTTTTAAATTCATCCCAAGCAAACTAGCAAAAGCAAACATCCAAAATGATCCAGTTCCAGGCCCTATAAATCCATCATAAAATCCAATAGATAAACCAAAAATAGCATAAAATAAGCCCTCACTCATTCTTTTTTCTTTATCTATTTCACCAAGATTTGGACTAAAAATTGTATAAATCAAAATTGCTACTAAACAAATTGGAATAAGATACTTTATAACCGTTGCATCAAGTAATAGCACTGACCAAGTCCCGCACACTGCCCCTACAAATGTCCATATAATTCCACGCCAAAGAGAATTAAAATTTACCATCTTTTTATGTGTAAAATTTGCTGCTGCTGTAAAACTACCAAATGTGGCTTGCAGTTTATTTGTAGCTAGTGCCATATGCTCAGGAATCCCTACGGCAATTAATGCTGGGATAGTGATGAGTCCACCACCTCCAGCAATTGCATCTATAAATCCACTAAAAAATGCTACAAAAAATAGTAACGCAAATATCCAAATTTCTAATTCCAAATCAAACCTTATAACTCATAAATTCTAATAATTTTTTGATATCTAAGCTCGCTATTGCATAAAATAAGTAAAATATCATTTTGCATAAATTCAAACGAACCACTAACCTTTATGAGTTCACCATTACGTTTTGCTAAAATTATTAAGAAATCATCTGGTAAACCAAGCTCGGTTAAATTTTTACCAATCACTTTAGAAGATTCGCCAATTTTATACTGCTTAATATCTGAATATGATATTGGGCTACTAGGCATATTTGGGATTGCAGATTTTGGCTGTTCAATTACTCCAAATATCTTAGCACTTTTATTAAGCGTTGTGCCTTGAGTTAAAACCGATATTAATACCATAAAAAATATAATGTTAAATATCATCTGACCATTTTCTAATTCAGCCGAAAGCGGATAAGTGGCCAAGATAATAGGAACAACTCCCCTAAGTCCTACCCAAGAGATAAAACATTTTTCTTTAACATTATATCTAGAAAATACTGTACAAATAAATACGCTAATAGGCCTAGAAATAAACATCACCACAAGTGCCATTAATATACTAATCATTGCAACATGCGGTAACTCGCTAGGAAATACTAAAAGCCCAAGAGTAAGGAATATAAATATCTGCATCATCCAAGCAATTCCATCAAAAAAACCGGTTAAATTCTTTTTATACAAAAACTCTTTTTTATTAGCAATAATACCAGCTACATATACTGCAATATATCCATTACCACCAATCTTTTCTGCTAAGCCAAAAAGTACCGCAACTAATGCAATCAAAAGTACTGGATATAGCCCCCAAGAGCCAAGCTTAACTCTATTTATAAGACTTGGAATAATAATACCAAATAGATAGCCCATCGCACCACCAAGAATAAACTCAAGCACAAGCTTAATAGTCATTGTATATGGATCTATAACCGTAGTAGCTGTTAAAAGACCCAAAAGTGTAATGGTTAGAAATATCGCCATTGGGTCATTACTACCACTTTCAAACTCAAGCAATGAAGCAAGATTATTTTTAAGCTTAGTTGAGCGCATTATAGAAAATACTGCAGCTGCATCAGTAGAGCTAATAATTGCACCAAATAAAAGCGACTCAAGCATAGAAAAGCCAATTATATAATAAGCAAATACTCCAGTAATCGCAGCTGAGATCACAACTCCAAATGTAGCTAATACTATACCGCTTTTAAAAATAGGCTTTATTGATTTATAATTGGTATTAAATCCGCCAGAAAATAGTATATATATAAGCGCTATGGTACCTACATTTTCAGCTATTTTAGCATTATCAAATTCAAGCCCTATAAGTCCATCGCTACCTGCTAACATACCAATTGCCAAAAACATAAGCAGCGCTGGCACGCCATATTTATCTGATATTTTGCTAAATAATACACTAAGGATAAATAATCCGCCAAATATTATCAATGAATTATCCATAACTATCCTTGATTTAAATTATTATTTATTTTACATTCCAAAGCCTTGCCAATAATAGCATTAGCTACAGCTTCTCTCTCTTTAACTAAGTAAAATTTATCTCCAAAATCTGTATAAAGACCTTTTTCTATAGTATCAGCAAATCTTATAATAGTATTTACATTATACCCTAGATCTTTAATAGAATTTGCTATTAATTCTGATTTTTGTTCGTTACTAACAGCAATTATTGTGGCTATACAACTTTTAATATGGGCTTTTTCTAAGGTGGTTTTTTGAACAGCATTTCCATAATATACATTATCGTTGCTATTTTTACCACGCTCTACTAAACTTAAATCATTCTCAAGTACTATATATGAACAATTTTTAGCTTTTAATTGCCTTACTATTTCACGGCCAAGCTTACCATATCCGCATACTATAAAGTGCTCTTTGTGTTCTGGAATATCTATATTTACAAGTTCTTGCATCTCATCTTGTTCGTTTATAGGATCTATTACTTTGTTTAGTTTATCTTGTTCTTCCATTTTATCAGCAATTTTACTTACATTTTTTAAAACAAATGGAGTAAGAACCATAGATATAATTACCACAGCAGTTAAAATCTGCAATGTTTTATCATCGGCCATGCCCTTTACCGATAATAATGTAAATATAGCTAAAGCAAATTCCCCAACTTGAGCTAGACTTAATGCGGCTTTTAGTGCGACTTTTTTTCTAGCTGATATCATTAAGAACAGATAGATAATTAAAGCTTTAATAATTAAAACAGCAATCAAAATAGAAACAACTATAAACAGATTACTAGCAATCACACTAAAGTTTATCTGCATACCAACTGTTATGAAAAATAGACCCAAAAGAAGATCTCTAAAAGGTATAAGGTCTGTCTCGATCTGATGCTTATACTGTGTTTCGGCTATTAGCATACCAGCAATAAATGCCCCAAGCGAATAGCTAAATCCAAAATAGTGCGCTAAAAAGCTAGAACCAATAACTGTAAATAAAATAGTAGTTATGAATATCTCTTTTGAATTTGCACTAACAACCAAATGTAAAACACGGCTTAATATATACTTACCGATAAAATATAATATTACAATTAATATTACAGCACTAATCATAGAAGTAAATATCAAAGAACTTATAGAGCCATCTTTTGCATTAAATATATCTATCATTAAAAGCAAAGGAATAACTGCTATATCTTGAAATAATAGTATCCCAAGCACCTTGCGTCCATAATGTTTTGATATGTGCCCGTTGTCATTTAATGTTTTTAAAACTATTGCTGTTGAGCTAAGAGATAATGCAAAACCTATAATAATAGCACCTTTCATATCTATATCAAATATATAAACCGATAAAAGACTACATACAAAACCAGTAGCAAATACTTGAATAGGACCATAAATAAATACATATTTTTTCATTGACATTAAATGCTTGATACTAAACTCAAGCCCAATAGTAAACATCAAAAATACAATTCCAAATTCGGCTACAAAGCTTAAATCATGATTATTTTTTAAACCAAAAAGTTGCGAAATAAAAATTCCTGTAGCAATATAACCTATAATAGTTGGAATTCCATATCTACGAAATACTAAATTAAACAAAATAGCAGCGCCAGCTGCAATTATAAAGATATATACAAGATTATCCATTTTTTTTCCTACTTTTTTTCTTTTATAAATATTAAATCAAAACTACTTTCACGCTTTACAAGAGAGCCTTTACTTTGTGTTTTTAAATTTGCCCTTAACTCATCTATAGTTGCTTCACACTCTTCTAACTGTTGTTTAAGTCGCAAAATCACATCTACACCAGCTAAATTTACACCCAAATCTCTAGTAAGCCTTAAAATCATCTTAATTTTATCGAGATCTTTTTCACTATATAGTCTCATCTTGCCTTCAGTTCTACTAGGTTCTATTAACCCCTCTCTTTCATATTGTCTTAGAGTTTGCGGATGAATGCTTAAAACCTTTGCTACTACGCTTATTAAATAGACTGGTTCTTCATAATCTCTCATACTGCCTCCTTTATAGTCTACTTTGCAACATATCTCTTAGCTGCGGATCAATCTGCTCAATATCTGGTAAAATTACATGAACTACTAAATACATATCGCCATAAATATTACTTTTTCTATTTTTTATGCCATAGCCTTTTAGTCTAATTTTTTGACCATTTTTAGTATTAGGCGGTATTTTAATTGATACATCTTTTTTAAATGTTTTTATCTCAACTTTATCACCAAATAATGCAGTCTTTAGGTCGATATCTAAATTTTTATATAGATCATCCCCATCTCTTTTATATCTTTTATCCTCTTCTATATTTACAGTAATTATTAAATCTCCTCTATAATTACCAGCGCTTTTGCCTTTATTTCTAGCACGCAGCTTCTCGCCGCTGTTTAACCCTGCTGGGATTTTAATCTTAATCTTCTCACCATTTATGCTAAACTCATAATCACCACCATTTATGGCTAACTCAAATGGAATATTTATCCTAGCTTGAATATCTAAATTCTGTCCAAACCCTTGATCAAATCCACCAAAATTAGCTGAGTTAAACCCACCAAATCCTCTACTAGATCGCCCAGAACCGCCAAAATTACCAAAAATTTGATTTAAAATATCATTTATATCTGCGTTGCCGCCAAAGTTTGCTCTAGAAAAATCATGAAAACTCTGACCACCAAACATACTATCGCCATACTGATCATATTGCCTACGTTTAGTCTCATCACTTAAAATTTCATAAGCTGCATTAATCTCTTTAAATTTTTCCTCTGCACCTGGTTCTTTATTAATATCAGGATGATACTGTCTAGCTAGCTTTCTATAAGCCTTTTTAATCTCATCGCTGCTAGCGCTCTTAGAAATGCCTAAAGTTTCATACAAACTATTACTCATCACATATCTCCGCTTATATATTTTTATATATATTATATCATAAAAGTTGAGCTAGTGTCAATCAACTTATTTAAATTCATTTATATAAGTATTAAATTTGTATTTATTCCTACATAATATAATCCAAATAACTTTTTAAAGAGGAATAATATGAAAAAAATAACATTAATATCGCTTCTAGCAGTCTCAGCCATTTTTGGTGCTGATGTAGAATTTCGTGATGCAAATCCAAATTTTAATCGTATAAATCCAACCATAGATCAAAACTCAATCCTATCATATAATAGCTCTATCCAAAAAGCAAAGCAGACAGTTGTTAATATATCTACAACTAAAACCACAAAAGTACAAAATAATCTAAATAGTCTAATGAATGACCCATTTTTTAAAGAGTTTTTTGGCTTTGGTTTTAATATTCCAGAACAAAGAAGTAAAAAAAGCTCATCTCTTGGCTCAGGCGTAATTATATCTAGCGATGGCTATATAGTTACAAACTACCATGTAATAGAAGATAGTGATGAGATTATTGTCTCTATGCTAGACAATTCAAAAGAGTATAAAGCCAAAATCATTGGCTCGGACCCAAAAACCGATTTAGCAATTATTAAAATCGAAGCCAATAATCTAACTCCAGCCTACTTTGCTGATAGCTCTAAACTACTTGAGGGTGATGTAGTTTTTGCTATTGGAAATCCTTTTGGTGTAGGTGGAAGCATCACAAGTGGAATAATTAGTGGATTAAATAAAGATAATATTGGATTAAATCAATATGAAGATTTTATCCAAACAGATGCTAGCATCAATCCTGGCAATAGTGGTGGAGCGCTCATAGATAGCCGTGGGGCTTTAGTTGGTATAAACTCAGCTATTCTTAGTCGAAGTGGTGGTAATAATGGAATAGGATTTGCCATCCCATCAAATATGGTAAAAACAATAGCTCAAAAGCTAATTAGCGATGGTAAAATAACTCGTGGCTATATTGGAGTAATGATCGCAAATTTAACAACAGATCAAAAAGAGATATATAAAAATCAAGAAGGTGCGTTAATTACTAATGTAGAAAAAGATTATCCAGCTAGTAAAGCTGGACTTCAAAGAGGTGATCTAATTATTAAAGTAGATAAAAAAATCATAAAAAGTGCTAATGATTTAAAAAATATAATTGGAGCATATTCGCCAAATACAAAGATTAATTTAGAATATGAAAGAGCAGGTAAAATCTACTCTACTAAACTTCAATTAGTAGCTACAGATTCTAATGATAATGCAGCTGATAATTTTAGTATCGATGGTCTAAGTGTGCAAAACTTAAGCGAAGAGATAAAATATAAATACAAAATCCCACAAGATATAAAAGGTATATTAATTACAGATGTTAAAGATGGTTCAAATGCTGCTAATACTGGCTTTGAAAGAGGTGATATAATCATTCAAGTCAATGAGAAAATCATAAATAATATAAGCGAATTTAGTAAAGAACTAAAAACCTCCAAAACACTAAATAGAAAACCTATAATCTGGATAAATCGTGGCGGAATTTTAATGGGGCTTGTATTGAAATAATAGCTATTTTTGGCTATAATCAGCCCAAATTTATAAGGCAGATATATGATAAAAATTCTAATGATTGAAGATGATTTTGAGCTTGCAGAGATTTTAAGCGAGTACTTAGAGCAGTTTGAGATAGAAGTCAAGATATGTGATGATCCATATCTTGGACTTTCTACTCTTAATACAAGTAAATTTGATCTAGTAATTTTAGATCTTACCTTGCCAGGAATTGATGGGCTAGAAGTTTGCAAAGAGATACGAGCAAAGCACACAATTCCTATAATTATCTCAAGCGCTAGACATGATATAAGTGACAAGATAAATGCATTTGAATTTGGTGCAGACGACTACCTGCCAAAACCATATAATCCTCAAGAGCTTTTAGCTAGAATCAAAAGCCACTTACGTCGTCAAAGCATTACAATGCAAGAGATATCACCAGTACCAAAAGATTTAGTATGCGATGATTTTCGTCATATTATCACATTAAAAGGTGAGCCTTTGCAACTAACAGTTGCTGAATATGATATTCTAAGATATTTAATCAAAAAAGAAGGCGGCGCTATAAGCCGTGAGGAGTTAATTTATAACTGTAACTCCATAAATGAAGATAGTACAAATAAAAGTATAGATGTTATTATTGGACGAATTCGCACTAAAATTGGCGAAAATCCAAAAGAACCAAAATATATTCACGCTATTAGAGGCGTAGGATACAAATTAGAACAGTAAATTTAGAG
>NZ_JAGCNF010000101.1 GCF_017646085.1 Campylobacter sp.
ATATATTTTAAAATATACCTATATTTTAGATAAATTACTAGACTAAGAATTAAAATGATTAGTTGGCTAAAATCACGATTTTATCGATATTTGATGGCAAATTTAATTTTTTATATCTATCTACATAGGTTAAAAAATTAAAAAACTGAAATTTATTTTACTCTAAAAGTTCGATTTTATCGATATTTGATGATACAATTCAGTTTTTTAATGCACTTAAAAAACTGTAAAAAACTAAAAAACTGTGAAACAATGGCGATTTTATAGCTTAATTTTACCAATAAGAAAAGAAATTTTCTTTTACTGGTAAAATCAAAATCTTACTTTGACTACATTCACCAGTAAAGAAAAATTTATCTACCTCTAGATTTGTGAATGTGAATTTGGTTTTGCTTTTGCATAAGCTCTGCACCAGCTTCCACGCCATTTATAATATTTTGAAAAAAATTAGGATGAGTATCTGCTAAATAGCTATGATTTCTAGCAAAATCCATAACACTTTGAAAAATTTCGTCATTTTTTGGTTCTGGAAAATATGTAGCCGTAGTGCTTTTTATTACATCACCAAAGATTTCATTTTTGTGTTTTAAAATGGACGCATAGCGATTGTTTTTGCTTAATTCTGAAAAATAGCAACACAATTCCCAAAGCTTGTCGTCATTTAAATGCTTTACCAGCTCATTAGGTTTGATCTCATTCAAATCGACTTTAGAATTATTTGCAACTTCTAAATCTCTATTTATGGATTTTAGTCGCTGGATTTCTGTGTTTTTTTCGTTTTCTTTAATCTCTTTGATTTGCTTAGCAACTTCTGCTTTGAACTCTTTAGAGCCTGAAACTTCGATAAAATCTAAATCCCACCCTTTTTTTTGTGCTAGTTTAAGCATTATAGATACACTCTCGGAGTTAAAATTTGTAATGCTTAATGTAGTGTCGCTATCTGTGATTTTCCAGTTGTCTGATTTGTTTATGATTGCTTTTTGCTCTTTATCAAAGTAAAGTTTAGATATATATATTTCTTTACTAATATCTTGATACATTTCATCAAAAAGCTCTGATTTAAAGCCTATTTTTAGTGGCTTTATAGCATTATTTTGTTGCTCTTTTAGCTCAGTTTGTATTGATTGAATTTTTTCTAAGTGCGTTTTTGCTGCACTGAAGTCATCTTGATTTTTAGTATCTAGCTCTAAAACTTTATCTAATTCATTTAAAAGCCTATTTTTGAAATTTTCTCGCTCTTTAGCTTCATCCTTAATGCGCTGTATCTGCTCGTTTAGCTCTTGTATTGTGATATCTTGCTGCTCTTTGATAGCTCTTAGGCGTTTATAGTCATCTGCGATGTAGATTGCTTGTTGATTAGCTTCTTTTAGCTCTTTATTCTCTTGTAGCATAGCTTTACGCTCTGCTTCTATAAGCTTTTCAAGTTGCTTTTTGCTAAGCTTTTCTTGTTCTAGTTTAGTGTCTTTAAATTTTAGTTCTGCTTCTTTACTCTCTAGCTCTTGTTTATGCTCTGCTTTTAGTTTAGCTTGTTCTTTGCGTTCAGCTTCTTTCATCTGAGCGAATTTGCGTGGCTCTATTCGCTCACGCTTAGAAATTCGCTTATCTACTCCACGCTCCATACCTAAAATTTCAGCGACTTCAGTCTGCATTTGCCTTAAAGCTTTTGCTTTTTGCAAGTCGGCTCTGAATAGACTTTTGCCAGTGTGCTTATCAAGTGTAATGAATTCAAGGTGTGCGTGATGATTGATAACTTTTTCTCCATAATCATTAATATGTCCTTCATCTCTATGTATCGCTATTTGATAGCATTGAAAGCCATATTTAGTTTCAAAATGCTCTGCTAGTCGCTCTAAATCTTTCATCGTGGTATCAGGCTTGATATTTACCACTGCTGACCACTCGTAGCTTTTTGCTTGGAATTTTTGCTTAGTGGTTCTTGTGTAGTTCTCTATTGATTCTTGGGTAATTGCATTTTTTAGCCTTAGTGCTTCTTGATGGCTGCGGTTACACTCGCAACCGCTATCGCTTATTAGGTAGTTTGGTGGCAGATCCCTATCGTTGTGCCTTGTTTGTATAGCGTTAGACTTTTTAAAATTTATACTTGAGATTTGACTCATTAAAATAGCTCACTATGTGAGCCTATATCAAAGCAATAAAGTATCAATTCTCTATTTTGCTTTTGATATATTAGTAATAAATCGGGTTTTAAGTGGCACTCTCTAAAGCCAATCAAATCGCCTTGCAATGCGTGGTCTCTATATTTTATCTCTAAAATTTCATCATTTGATAAACGATTAATAACCGCTCTTGCTTCTTGCTGATCTTTAGCGTTTAATCTCTTATAATGCTTTTTAAATTTTGTAGCATATTTAATGTTATATTTCATCAATCTTCTGCCATCTGCTTATCAAATTCTTCCATCGAAGTGCAGACAGTTCCGCCACCATTTTGGATCTCTTGTATTGCTTCTAAAAGTTCTTGGCTTGGTTGTCTCCATCTTTCCATCAAAATATCTTTTACAAAATGGCTTTTTTTTATTTTATCTTTTAGTTTATTCTCTAGCTTTGTTTGCTCTATTTTAATTTTGATTGCTTCTTTTTCTAAAGTATCAAGCATTACTTTAAGTTGTCTCTCATTTTTTGCTTTTAATTTTTCAATATAAATATAATCTGCATTATCGATTTTAGCTTGTATCATATGCATCCTTTTTTGCTTGAAATTATAGCTAACTTGCTAAGCTAAAGTCAAGCAAAAAAGCAAATTACTACCTTGAGCTTTTGCGAATAGGTGGTTAATTTGCAAATTAACCACCTTAAAAGATTATATCGCAAACTCATAATTTTTAAAGTAGTAATTTGCACTGCGTGGCTACTTAAGATAAGCTCACAAGTTCGCTTAACTTAAGTCAATGGATAATAAATACAACTATTTCTAACATTTCCAGTAGAAATTCGGTATAATTTTCCTGCAAAATGATTTAGCAATTTCAACATTGAATTTGCTCCACATATTTCAGTTTCATCTGCTGCGGCTGATCTTTTTACTTTTTTGAGCAGATCTGTTTGCGTTATTCCATTTGGATTATCTAGAATAACTTCTTTAATATACTCTAAAGCTTGGCTCTGTTTTTCATTTAATGAGTGTAAAATAAAGTCTTCAAATTTAATACTTAAATTATCTGTATCTATAACAATCGCTTGGGGTTGCGTATCATCTCTTTGTTTCATTGGCTCTAGCGTAGTAATCAAACGATTATCTGTTCTACTTATCTTTTTAACAAAATAAGCTTCATCGCAACTATCAAAAAACGCCGTTGCACCTTTATAGGCTTTATTATTTTCGCCTGTAAAATCTTGCTTACTTTGATGATTTAAAAACCAAACACCAGCATAATAATTTCTCATCTTTTGCATTGCATTAAGTGTAGGCATAACATCATTATCAACACTCATTGAGCCTTTGATAAAATTTCGTATACTATCAAATATAATAAGTGTATCGTTATTGCTATCACTAGCATTCTCTGATAATTTGCGTATAACTTCACTATAAATAAAATCTTGTGTAGCCTTCTTAGATGTACTAATATATTTTAAGCTTTCACCATATTTAATAAGCAGTCTTTCTAATCCACGGCTCTTAAGCGTTCCTAAGCCGTTATCCATATCGATATAAATTATCTTATTAATCAGTTTGTTTTCTAATATATAGCAAGCCAAATATAAGGTTGTTATGCTCTTGCCTTGACCTGGCATAGCATAAAGACTAATCAATTTATGCTTCTCAGCAAAGCCATTTATAAGCCATTTTGGGATATAATCCGCAATATCTTTCGGTTGTAGCACCAAATTTGAGTTTTCAATGTTGAATTTTTTAAATTTTGGTGTTACTTTTTCTTTATCTAAAGTTTTCATACTATCTCCTTTTATTAAAACGGTTCTAATCTATTTAAATAATCCCCATACCACTGCATTAGGTTTTCTAGTTGTTCTTTTGTGCTTTTACTTCTTTCATATGCAAATTTAATCATATCACTCTCTTTGTGTGCTAGTGCTGTCTCTATAACTTCATCACTTATACCTATTTTTAAAAGATCTACTTTATTTCTTGAACATATGGTTCTAAAAGTAGCCCTAAATCCGTGAGATGTAGCCAAGCCCTTATACTTGCCACCATTTAGCTTTATAATTGCTTTATTAAGGCTATCTTTGTGTATATGACCCTCTTTATTAAATGCAGGAAATACAAAACCATTATCCATAATACAGAAGTTCTTTTGCTCGTTTAAAATGTCGATTGCGTAAGAATTTAGAGCGATTTGATGGAGATAGCCCATTTTCATCTCTTGAGCTGGTATAGTCCAAGTTTTTTCATTCAAATTTACATATTCCCATCTAATACTAGCTGTATTAATAGGTCGATTTACGCAAAGAATTTGTAGATAGATAGCCCTTTTGGTTTGTAAATCCATTCTGCCATCACATTTTAAATCGTGCAAAAATTGAGCTAATAACTTATCATCGATTATCGCTGGTAATCTACTATCAATTCCGTGCTTATGTTTATAATTGCGAGATGTAGGAAATTCGCTATGCAAAGCAGATACAAAATTTTTATCGATATACTTATCTCTTTCTGCTATTGTAAAAACTTCGTTGATATTGTCGATTAAACGATGAATGGTCTCAAGTCTGTTTTTAGTCGGATCATATGGATTGAAAATCGCACTTAATATCTCTTTTATTTGGCTATATTTTATCTCTTTTACATCCATTTTTCCAAAGGATGGTAAAAAATATTTTTGATGTCTAATAACTACTTTTTTAAGATAGCTCTCTTTTTTACCATTTTTACGCTTATGTTCTATTATGCCATAAAAAAGATTTTCATATGTATATTTTCTATCTTGAGTATCTTTAAGAGTTTCAAAAGTAGTATCGCCGTTATTTAGATCTCTTAATATTTGAATGGCTTTAGCTCTAGCCATTTGAGTGGTAAAAATACTCTCACGCCACTCTCCAATTTTATAAAACTTATCTTTTTTAGAAATTTCGTCTTTATATCTAAGCGAAAAAGTTTTATTTCCTTTAGGGCTGACTAATATGTATAGCTCTTTTGGATTGCCAACAACTTTTTTATACTGCGTAGATCTTGCTATAAGATTTTTGATATCTCTATCTTGTAGATATTTTTTTGCAATATTACTCATTTTTTTCCTTATTAGGTTCATATTTTTTGAGCAATTTTTCCTTAACGATTAAAAGTTCCCTAATTAATTCCCTAATAGATTTGCAATAAAATCAATCAAAATGAATTAAAAGTAATCAAATGCAAAAGAACAATGCTCCCAAAGTTTGAAAATAAGGGAAAAAATTGAAAAATTTAAATTGAAATAAAATGAATGAAAAGAATAGATGGTGGTTAGAGGCAGAATCGAACTGCCGACACGCAGATTTTCAGTCTGCTGCTCTACCGACTGAGCTATCCAACCACCTTAAAAATGAATTGTAATTATACCTCTTTAAAGCTTAAATATAGATAAAATTCTACTCAAATTTAAGAATTTATATAATTTTTGCTATAAATTCTTTAAATTTATCTCCACGATGTGCATATGAGCTAAACTGATCCAAACTAGCACACGCTGGACTAAGCAAAGCTACATCACCTATATTCATCTCTTTATCTATCAAATTTACAGCATTATAAAGCTCTTTGGCATTAAACACTTTAGCACCAAATTTATTGCCCATCTTTTCTATATCATCACAATTTGAGCCAATAGCATAAATAGTAGCTCCCTGCTTAGCGGCTCTAGCTACTACTTTTTCTATGCTAACACCCTTATCATCGCCACCTAATATAATATGAATCTTAAATCCATCATATCTAGCTAAAGCCTGAAGGCTTGCATCTATATTTGTAGCCTTAGTATCATTGACCCATAATCTACCTTTGGCATCTTTTAACTCTTCAAGCTTATGAGGCTCAATGATAAATTGATTTAACAGATCGATACTAGAGCGACTAAATATAATATTCTCAATACAAAGTGCCATAATCGCATCCATCAAAAATGGCACTCTAAAATCAATCCTACCAATATCTATATTAAATTTATTAGCCAGATCAATTTCATCATTATAAAATATTATTTTAGCGTGTGATTTTATTGATTTTTCATACTCTTTAGGAATGATTGCCACGCTGCCTTCTTTCATCATTAATAATGGCTTTAGCTTAGCATTTATATACTCTTTAGCGCTACCATGCCAGCTTATATGGTCATCGCTAATAGGAAGTAGCGCATATATATCAGGAGTAGCAAATTTAGTATAATGCATAGTAAAAGAGCTAGTCTCTAAAATCCAAATTTTAGCCCCCTTACCAATTAACTCACCAAGAGGAATACCGACATTGCCACCCATTATAGCGCCACGATTTTCTAGCAAATGCTGAGTCATCTTAGTTGTTGTAGTCTTGCCATTAGTGCCACTTATCCAGATACTTTTTGGGGTATGATTTATAAAATAATCATACTCACTAATTAAATTTTTAGCACTTTTTATTAATTTATGCGATGGAGGAAATCCAGGACTTGGTATCTCTAATTGACTAATATTTGGATCAAATTTATCAACAGGCAATAGAGTATTTCCATACTCATCGCTACTTGCTACTTTAAATTTATCATCATAAATATTCCATCCGCCACTTTTAGCTATTGATTCTGTAGTTTTAGCATATCCAAATAGAGATTTTATCATATTCTTACCTTAATTTTAAAGCTATCAAAGCAATCAAATTTGCCACCAAAGCTATCATCCAAAACCGCACTATTATCTTGTTTTCACTCCAGCCTTTCATCTCAAAATGATGATGCAAAGGCGCCATTAGAAATACTCTTTTTTTTCTAATCTTAAAACTACCAACTTGTAAAATCACTGACAAAGTCTCAACCACAAATACAAACCCGATTATAATAAGCAACAACTCATTTTTGGTTACTATCCCCATATATCCTATAAACGCACCAATACTAAGACTTCCGCTATCGCCCATAAAAACTTCAGCCGGATAGCAATTAAACCACAAAAAACCAAAAAGCGCCCCAATAACAGCAGTAACCAAAATTACAACTTCGCCTAAATTTACCACCTTAGGTAGCAATAAATAAGAGCTATAAACTGCATTTCCCATCAAATAAGCAAATATCCCAAGACTAACCAATCCAAAAATTGAAGGCACACTAGCAAGCCCATCTAATCCATCTGTTAAATTTACTGCATTAGATGCTGAAGTAAATACCAAAACCCAAAATAGCATCGCAAAAATAGATATATCTAAAATCGCATGCTTATAAAACGGTAAATAAAATAAAGAATCAAGCCCACTATAAAAGTATAAAAACATAGCAGCTATCACACCAAGCCCAATCTGAAAAGCAAATTTAACCCTAGCGTGTAATCCAGCATGATTTTGCTTACCAACAATCTTGCTATAATCATCATAAAACCCTAGCAGACAAAATCCACTTAATACAAAAAGCCCAATGAGTACAAAAGAATTGCTTAAATTTGCACTAAAAAGCGTAGCTACTACTGCACAAATAATAAAAACAACGCCGCCCATAGTAGGAGTTTTGCCCTTTTGCTGGTGAGATTGTGGGGCAAGTTCATAGATTGGTTGATTGGCATTTTTAGCTCTTGCCCAAGATATAAATTTAGGCATCAAAAACAGAGTTAAAACAAAAGCTAAAAAAAAGCTAATCCCAGCACGAACGCTAATATAACTAAAAAAATTCAGACCAAAAAATTCGTAAATATAATAAAACACCAAAAATCCTAAGATAAATTTAGGGTAAGATTATATAAATTTTTGATAATAATTGGGTAAATTTATTTAAAAACTTTCAAAAAATTATAATTATTTATAAATCAATGTTAAAATTGCGCCTAAAATATGCTTAAATAAGGACATAACCAAATGAGCAAAAAAGCTATATTAGTAATCACTGATGGAATTGGATTTAACCCTAGTAGCGAATTTAATGCATTCAATGCTGCTAAAAAGCCAACCTATGAGTGGCTTGAAGCTAATGCTGCTAAAAACCTACTAAAAACTAGTGGCTTAGCCGTAGGATTACCTGATGGTCAAATGGGAAATAGCGAAGTTGGTCATATGACTATTGGAAGTGGAAGAATTTTATATCAAAATTTAGTCAAGATAGATAAAGCTATAGAATCTGATTTATTAAAAGAGAATATAGCACTCAAAGAGCTTTTAAACAAAGTAAGCCGTGTCCATATAATCGGGCTTTATAGTGATGGCGGTGTGCATTCACATATTAATCACTTTGATGCTGTGTGCCAAATTTGCTCCCAAAATGGTAAAGAGATCTACGCCCACGCTATAACCGATGGTCGTGATGTCAGTCCAAAAAGCGGGATACATTTTATAAAATCTTTACAAGATAAATTCCCAATAGCCTCAATCAGCGGTAGATTTTACGCTATGGATAGAGATAAAAGATGGGATAGAGTAGAAACTGCATATAAAG
>NZ_JAGCNF010000102.1 GCF_017646085.1 Campylobacter sp.
GATGATTTGCCCCAATACTTGCAACACTAGCTAAAAATAGTGTGTTTGCATCATCTTCTTTTTCGGTATTTACTAGCTCATTATAGATAGTATAGGCTTCTTCATAGTGACCGGTAAATAGGCTTAAATATGCTAATGTGTGTAAAATATCCTTAGTATTATCAGATGAGATTTTTAAATCTTTAATGATACTTTCACGCTCTATATTTAGCAATCCTGCGATTTGTAAAAGTTTGATATATTCAGCTTTGATAATGGTTGCGCCGCCATAGAGAGTGCCTTTATCTAGTTTGGTTGTTAGGAATTTAACCTGGATATCTTTAGCGTAGTTTTTGATATTTTTTACATCAAAACGAGTAACTGAGTAGATTATATTAGTTAGTACATCGTTTGGTAGCTTTTGGTTTAATTCATCAGTAGCTAAGATTACGATATCATTTCTATCTGTAATATAGGCACATATAATGTTAAATACGATATTTAGCACACTTTCATTGTGGTTTTTATCTAGCCAATCATTTAGTGCGCCTTGATTTCCTTGAGTTAGCTGTATCATTGCTTTGTAGATATTATCTTGGTCTAGATTTGTATCTGCATCCATTGTATCCATTACCTCTTTTGTAAGGCGCTTAGCATCTCTACCTATCATTTTAGCAGCCATTATAGCGTATGCGCCAGCTATGTAGTTAGATGGGTCTAGGTGATAGCTAGTTACAAAGTGCTTATATGCTTGGGCAAAATCACCTAACTGAGCAAATGTAAGGGCTAGATTAAACTGAACAATTGAGTGGTTTGGATATAGTTTTGTAATCTCTAAAAAGTCACTATTAGCTTCTCTTAGTTTATTATTTAGCGCTTTAAAAATTGCTTTAGATAGCATTACATTAGCTTTAGATACTATACCACTAGTCTCTAGATACTCATCAGCTATACCACTTTCATCAACAAATAGGCTTAGGCCACCTTTTCTTATATATTCGATTGTTTGCTTAGGATCAAAGGCTTTGTATGGAGTGAAATAAAATAGAATTTGATAAAGGCTATTTTGGTCAAAAAATTTAGTTAAATCATAATTATTTTGGGCTAAATTTATATCAAAAAGCTCTGGATTTAAAACTGTCTTAATAGGATATGTATCACGTACAAAAGTGGAGTTAAAATCATTTAACATTTTTAAAGTTTTGGCTGCTGCGCCAAATTCTCCTGTTTTTAGATCAATTAGCGATATGGCTAGATATGTTGATGGAGCATTTTTTTCATCAACTAGCGCTCTATTTAGATACTTTTTAGCCTCTTTATACTCTCCAAGTCGTGCATGAAGGAGTCCAAGAGGCAGGCTAATATCATAATCTTCAACTGCTTTAATAGCTTTAATAGCCTCTTTATCTTCGTGAAGGTAGCTTAGGATTTTTGATCTAAGATACTCTTTTTGACTGGTATAGTATTTTGAATTTGATAAATCTAAAGTATGTAAAGCTTCTATATAGTAGCCTCTATAGTAGTTTACAAGAGCATTATAAAACTCATATAAATTTACATCACTATCTCTATTTATAAAGGCATTAGCCAAATCAATATAGTATTCAAAAAGCTTTTCATCATTAATTTCTAGTGCGCAAACGGCTAAATTTATAGCACTTACGGCTATATTTTCATTATTAGCAATAGCATCTTTAAATGAATTAATCGCATCTTTAAATAGCCCTTGATTCATCTTTGATACGCCTAAGTTGTAGTTTGATAGAGATTCGTTATAAACAGCAATATTTTCATATATTTTTAGAGCTTCGGCTTTGTTCCCGCTCTCGTAGAGTTTGTTAGCTTTGATTAACATACTATCTATTTTTGAGCTTTGGAATTTTTGAGTTATGGTTGGTGGCGTGATAAGTTTTGGCTCTTCTAGCTCTATGACTTGTGATTCTGGTTCATCTGAGCCAGAAAATGCCACAATTAAAGCAGTAATAAGTAGAATAAAAATTAAAATGCTAGCGCCAATTAGTATTAAAAGCTTTTTGGTTAGTTTAAATTTGGATTTAACCCCTTCAGACTCTTGAGGCGTCTCCTCCTTTGTCTCTTGCTTTTGCGCTTTGGCTCTCTCATCAGAAGACTCTATTGGAATTATATCTTCATTTGGGTCTTTTTCTTGGATTACTACTTCTTGTTGTTCTTTTAACTCATCTGCCATTTAAATTCCTATCAGAAATATTTTTTGAGCA
>NZ_JAGCNF010000014.1 GCF_017646085.1 Campylobacter sp.
AGCGTTCTACCTACTGCTAAACTAGAGCCATTTAGTGTATGAGCTAGGCTATTTTTCTTATCATCTTTATATCTGATTTTAGCACGTCTAGCTTGAAAATCACGAGTATTTGAGATAGAACTAATCTCTCTATATTTGCCTTGACCTGGTAGCCATACTTCTAGATCTATTGTCTTAGCTGCACTAAATCCTAAATCTCCACTACATAACATCATATGGCGGTGCGGTAAGCCAAGAGCAGTTAACATATCGCTAGCACAGCTTACCATCTCATCTAGCATTGCATCGCTTTGATCAGCTTTGGTGATAGCTACTAGTTCAACTTTTTCAAATTGATGCTGTCTAATCATTCCTCTAGTATCTCGTCCAGCGCTACCTGCTTCTTGTCTAAAGCATGATGAGTAGCATGTCATTTTAATCGGTAATTTATCAGCTGGTATAATCTCATTATTATATATATTAGTTACTGGTACTTCGCTTGTAGGGATTAGATAAAGATCTTCGCCATCTACTTTATATAAATCATCCGCAAATTTAGGTAACTGTCCAGTACCATATAGTGTGTTAGAATTAACCAAAAATGGTACATTAACTAGCTCAAATCCACGGCCGATATTAAAATCAATCATAAAATTTACAAGTGCCCTTGATAATCTAGCTCCATCACCTCTAAGTACTGTAAATCTACTACCAGAGATCTTAGCTCCAGTGCTAAAATCTAACCATCCAAGCGCTTCTCCAAGTTCGTGATGCTCTTTTGGTGTAAAGTCAAATTCACGAGGATTTAAAACACTCAAAACACAGACATTATCATCTTCATCTTTACCTAGCGGGACATCATCATCTATGATGTTTGGCACACTTTTGGCAATTTTTTCTAAGTTTAACTCTAGTTCATTAACTACATTAGATAAGATTTGAAGATCTTTTTTGTTTAGTTCTAGCTGGGCTTTTAGTTCGCTTACATCCTCTTTATTTCTAGCTTTTATGCCTAATTCTTTGCTTTTAGCGTTTTGGATAGCTTGAATATTTTCAAGCTCAAGTCTTTTAGCTTTAAGTGAGTTATAGGCCTCTAAAAGGTTAGCTAATACGCCATCATCAACCTTTTTAGCTTTTAGCTTAGCATTAAATTCATCATAATTTGTCTCTATTAATTTTAAATTTATCATTATTTTTCCTTAGTAAATTCCTACAGCATCTCTTACTTTTGTCATGATTTCATCAGAGGTTTTTTTAGCTTTTTTGGCACCGTGATCTAGTATCTCTATAATCTCATTTTGATTATTCATATAGTACTGGAATTTCTCTCTAGCAGGGGCAAAATAGTTCCATGTAAGCTCATTTAAATACATCTTAAAATGACCATAGCCTTCACCGCCTTTGCTATATCTATCTTGTAAATTGGCTTGTTCTTGTTCATTTAAAAATAGCTTAGCAATTGCATATATATTGCAATTTTGCCAATCTTTTGGCTCTTCTAAAGGCGTACTATCAGTTACAATTGAGCTACACTGTTTTTTTAATGTTTTAGCATCGCTGAATATATCAATTGTATTTTTATAGCTTTTACTCATTTTAGCTCCATCTGTGCCAGGCACGGTAGCTACATTTTGAGCAACTTGTGCTTGAGGTAGAGTAAAGATCTGACCATGAGTATTATTAAATTTAAGCGCTAAGTCTCGTGCAATCTCTACATGTTGAATTTGGTCTTTACCTACTGGAACCATATCAGCATTAAATAGCAATATATCAGCAGCCATTAGTATTGGGTAGCTAAATAGCCCATGATGTGCTTCTAATCCTTTGGCTACTTTGTCTTTATATGCGTGCGCTCTCTCTACTAATCCCATTGGAGTTAATTGAGATAAAATCCAGTAAAGCTCTAATACATCTTTTATATCACTTTGAACCCAAAATGTAGAACGCTGCGGGTCTATCCCTAAAGATAAAAAAGCAGCTGCAGCTTCGATTGTGTTGGCTTTTAGGCTTTTTGCATCGCTTAAAGAAGTCATTGCATGGTAATTAGCTACAAAGATAAACATCTCATCATTGCTATTATTTTGCTTTTCAATCATAGGCTTGATGCTAGCAAAGTAGTTACCTAGATGAAGTTTGCCTGATGGTTGAAGTCCTGTTAGAGTTCTCAAATTTTATCCTTTTAGATGTTTGCGATTTAGTAGCTTAATGATTTTAGCAGCTACTTGTTGTGGAGTTTTATTCTCTACATTTATGATTAGATCGGCTTTTTTAGCATATGCTTCATCACGTTCTTTATGTAGTGCTTTAGCTTTTGATAGATCGCTTAGCAATGGTCTTTTGGCTAGTTTTTTATCTGCATTTGGTGCAGCTTTTATGCGTTCTATTATCTTATCAAAGTTTGATTTTAGATATATTACAGTGCCGATTTTATTTAAATTTTTAACCTTATAAAATCCACCGCCAGTAGAAATTACTGCTCCATTTACTGATTTTTCTAGGAATTTAGCTAGATTTTTTTCTATCTTTCTAAACTCAACCTCGCCATCATCTTCAAAAATTTTTTTGATTTTTTTATTAGCAAAACTCTCTATTAAATCATCTCCATCAATAGCAAAAACGCCCATCTTGCGAGCCAAAACCCTTGCTACGCTACCTTTGCCAACTCCCATAAATCCTATTAGTATTATATTTTTATATGTCTGTCTCACTTTTACCCTTATTTTTTGGTATTAGAACTACTGGAGTTCCATTTAGGCTAAATCTTTCTCTAAGCTTATTTAATAAATATCTCTTATAACTAAAGTGTAAAGATCTTGGCTTGTTCATTACTAATGCAATTTTAGGAGGTGCAAATCCAAATTGAGCTGCATAGAAAATTTTAACAATCTTACCATGATCTCTAGGGATTGGGTGGGTTCGTACAGCTTCTTCTATTAGTGCGTTTAATTCAGATGTTTTAATTCTTTGTGTATAGTTTTGATATACTTCTTGAATTAAAGGATACAGCTTGTGAATTCTCTTTCCGCCTAGCGCTGAAACACTAATAATAGGTGCATAAGCTAAAAATTTAAATCTATCCCTAATTTCAAAAGCTACTTTATCAAACTCATCATGATCCTTATCCCATTTATTTAGTACAATAATTACACCAAGTTCAAATTTTCCAACTAATCCAGCAATTCTCTCATCAAGTTCAGTAAATGGCTCACTAGCATCTAAAACTAGTAATGCTATATCTGCTACTTCAAGGATTTTTTGAGTACGATTTAAGGCGTATTTTTCTATCCCTTCTATTTTTCCACGCTTTCTAATGCCAGCAGTATCGACAAACTCAAAAACTCTATCATCATAGACAAAACTTTCATTGACTGGATCAATTGTTGTACCAGCAATACTACTTACTACTGAGCGATTATCTTTAACAAGTGCGTTTAATAGGCTTGATTTACCTACATTAACACGCCCTACGATACCAACCTTGATATTTTTACTCTCATAATCTATAGCTTTATTATCAAGGTCTAGTTCGCCTTGCTCATTAAAATCATCTAAAAACTCATCAAAATCATCTACGTCAGCTTTTAAATTTGATTGTGGTAGCTGTTTGTAGATCCATTCACATAACTCATCAACACCAGTGGCATGGCTAACAGAAAGATTAAATACAACACTAGCACCAAATTCATTAAATTCCCAACTACGCTCTTCATCTTTTTTACTATCAACTTTATTTATTGCTAGTGCAATTGGCTTATTGAGTTTTAATAAATTATAAAATAATTTTTTATCCACATCATCTGGTAGCATCTTGCCATCTACCATAAAGATTATGATATCAGCGCATTTTGCAGCATTTAGTGTATTGTTTTTAACATTGATAAATAGCTCATTGCTATCATCTATACCGCCACTATCTATTAATATACAGCTTTTATCATCAATTTGAATTTCGGTCTTATTCGTATCTCTTGTAGTGCCGCTCACATCGCTAGTTATGGCAATTCTTTGTTTTGCTAGACGATTAAAAAGCGAGCTTTTGCCGACATTTGGACGGCCTACTAGTATCACTTCTTTCATAGTTTTCCTTGAAAATTATTAGCATAGATTATATCTAAAAGCGTATTAAGCATTTATAAAATTGGAATTTGAGAGTGAAATTTTTAGATATTTATGCGGAAAATCAAAATGATTTTTTATAAATTTCATATAATATATTTTACAATGTTGTATTTTATAACAAATTTAGTTGTTACAAAATAGGCTTTATATAAGTATTATATTTTTTTTCTTATTAGAGCTATTAGGTATCATCAAAGTTTCGATTTGATTTAAAATATCTTGTGCGTATCCATCTGCTATATTAATCTCATATTTGCTTATTAGCTTATGATTTAATATCTCATCTTTTAGTAGCAAATTTAACTCATCTTCTCCAGAATAAATAATCTTTTCTCTTATGCTAAAAAGAGTGCTTTCTTTAAAATAATGTGGATATTCTTTTAACAAATATCCTAAATCAAAAAAATCTCTAATCTTGTCTCTACCACTAAACGCAGCTGCTTTCATCTCTATAAGATCTTCTATACAATATACATTTACATTATCAAATTTATTATATTTTAATCTATTTGAATTTAATAGTGATTTATTTCTACTACTAATTTCAATTTTTAAAGGATATTTTCCTAAATGCGAAACAGAGCCATAATCAATCATAAATTTAAAAACCGTATCAGTATCTTTTTTGATACTAATGTTCCACTTATTAAAGTCTTTACATTGTTTTAGCCTATTA
>NZ_JAGCNF010000103.1 GCF_017646085.1 Campylobacter sp.
TAAATTCACTTCCTAGCTGGCCACTAGCACCAAGAATCAAAATCTTTTCCATATTTTGCTCAAACAACTATGCTTTCTATCTCTGATAGTAAAGGCTGGGCTTTATCTTTAGCACTCAAAATAAATTTACTACCATCCAAGCCCCAATCAATTCCGATTTGAGCATCGTTATATAAAATCCCGCTGTCATACTCTGAGTTATAATAATTATCAGTTTTATAACTCATTATTGTATTGTCTTCTAGCGTTAAAAACCCATGCGCAAAACCCTTTGATATCAAAAGCATATTTTTAGATATTCCATCTAGTTTAATCTTTAAATGCTTGCCAAAAGTGGGACTATTTTTACGAATATCTACAACTACATCTAAAATAGCACCAGTTATTACTCGTATTAATTTTGTTTGAGTAAATGGCGGCTTTTGATAATGCAATCCACGCAGAACACCTAAATTTGATCTACTCTCATTATCTTGAACAAATTTAATCTCACAATCCAAAAACTCACTAAGTTTATCTAGTCTAAAGCTCTCTAAAAAATAACCTCTATCATCTTGATATACGCAAGGCTCAATTAAAATAATATCAGGTATTTCTAATCTAGTAAATTTCATCTTAAGTTCCAGAAATTTCGTTAGCTCGTCTAATTAAATACTTTCCATATTGATTTTTTTTCAAAGGCTCAGCTAGCTTTAATAGCTGCTCTTTAGTAATATATCCCAATTCATAGGCTATCTCTTCTAAACATGCTATTTTTAAAGATTGTCTATCTTCAATTGTTTTAACAAAAATACTCGAATCCAAAAGAGACTCATGAGTCCCGGTATCTAACCATGCGTAACCTCTACCCATAACCTCTACATTTAATCTACCTTCATTTAAATAAAACTGATTAAGCGTCGTAATCTCTAGTTCTCCTCTATTAGATGGTTTAACTAGTTTAGCTTTTTTAACTACATCACCAGGATAAAAATATAATCCAGTAACTGCATAATTGCTTTTTGGCTTTTCAGGCTTTTCTTCTATACTAACAGCTTTGCCATTTTCATTAAATTCAACCACGCCATATCGCTCAGGATCACTCACATAATAGCCAAAAACAGTGGCATGATCTTGCTTTGTAGCTTCTATAGCTTGGTGCAATAAACCTCTTAAGCCATGACCATAGTAGATATTATCCCCTAAAATTAAACAAGCGCTACTACCAGCTAAAAACTCTTCACCGATCAAAAAAGCCTGAGCCAATCCATCAGGACTTGGTTGTTTGGCATAAGAAAGTTTTATCCCCAAATTGGATCCATTACCCAATAATTCTTCAAATCTAGGTAAATCTTGAGGGGTCGAGATTATAAGTATATCTCTAATACCTGCTAACATTAATACAGAAAGCGGATAATATATCATCGGCTTATCATAAACAGGTAAAATTTGCTTACTCGCACCTCTTGTGATTGGATATAACCTAGTTCCACTTCCACCTGCTAATATAATACCTTTCATGGTTGATAATCTCCTATTTGTAGGTAATTTGAATTTAATATTTTATTAATCCTAGCTTTTATCACATACTCATAGCCAACACTAGTTGTCTTTAAAACCAAAAATAGCACCATAAAATCATCTCCAATATCTATTTATCTTTTCAAGCAACTCTCTTCTTTTTTTACGCTTAAAAAATAGCAAATCCACAAGTGGAATTTGGGCTAACATTAATTGAAATAAATTTATAAAACCTAGCCAACGATGTCTATACTGCATATTTTGATAATATTTAAGCCGAGGTTTTAAGATATTACTATGAGTCACTTCTAATATTTTAGCTTCTTCATTCACTA
>NZ_JAGCNF010000104.1 GCF_017646085.1 Campylobacter sp.
AGCTCTTTTTGGCGTTGTTCTTTAGACTGGGTTAGAGATTTGTGCGAGTTTGTTAGGTTTTCTTCATAAGTTGTTAGAGTACCATTAGTGCCAATTAAGCCATTTATAGTATCATTTAACCCTTTAAAGAATCCGCCTATAATCTCAGTTTTACCATCTAGCTTTTGCTCTTTTAGGCCTAGTTTAGTTAAGAAACTTGATTCGCCTTTAATCTCGATATCAACGCCACCTGAGCCTTTTAGTACTAGTTTGCCATCTTTGTCAAATGAGGCTGAGATATCGCTTAGGCCGCTAGCGTTTGCTATAGCTTTTAGTAGGGCGTTTTTCTTGGCTTTTTTTTGTTCTTCGCTATTTGGATCTGTCGTGCCGCTAGTGCTAGTCGTTCCAGCATCGGCAATTATTTTGTCAATATTAATATCAATCTCTAACCCATTTATTATCAGTTTACCTTTTAACTCATCTCCCCAATCTATTGCTTTATCCCCAAAAGCTGTAACATTGGTAAATTTAGTCTCAGAGCTAAAGAAGCTTTTAAACTCATCAAATTTAGTATTTATCATATCATTTAGCACTGATGAGTCTAGGGTTAGTAATCCATCTTTAGTAAGCGTGATACCAAAATCAGTCAAAGATTTACCATCTTTGCTTACGCCATTTATGATTTTATTTAGTTCTGTGGTGATAGATGTGATCTCTCTTACACCTTGGAATGTACCAGCTAGGCCAGTTTCGCTATCATATTTGGTAGCTTCGTTTATATTATTTATTAGTGAGTTATATGACTCTACCATTGCTTGGATATCTTCTAGGATACCCTCAGTGCTTTGAGTGATATTTACATTAGTACTCTCGCCATCTTTATCTACTTTATTTAGGGTTAGGCTCACACCTAGTATCAAATCATCTACCGTATTTGAGCTTCTAGTGATATCTATACCGTTGTATTTAAATTTAGCATCTTTAGCAACATCTAATTGAGAGCCTACATTATCGCCTTTATCTTTTATATCATCAGGTTTTTTTAATGTTAATCTTTGAATTGTATTACCGTGGCTATCTTTATCTGTTTGAGCTCCTCCAGTACTAGGAGCACTTGCTTTATCAAAGTAAAATCCTAGAGACTCAAGAGTCGTATCATCGCTAGTATGCGATGCACCGCCACTACCTCCGCTAGAAATACTATAAAAGCTCATCTTATTAGCTTCGCCAGTCTCAGCTGATTGGATCACTAGTCTAAATGACTCAGCCCCAGCTGCACCACCTACATTTAGGATTTTAGCTTGGACTTTACCTTCAGTAGCTTCATTTATCTTTTCAGCTAGTCCTTCTAGTGTGGTGCTAGAGTCTGCATTTATCACATAATCCTTACCACCAATACTTATACCAAAGCTAACATCTTTATCAAATACCGTACCATTTCTTAAGTCAAATGTCTTAGATTGATAAGAGTCGTGAGTGGCTAATTGCTGTACGCTTAGGCTCATATTTTGCTCAGCTACACCTGCATTTGCCGTTACGCTTACACTACCGCTACCTGTGGCGTTAGCATCACGTCTTAGATATGTGTTATCGCTTGTTAAATTTGATACATTAGCCTTAAATGTGCTAAGCAGTGTAGTGATTGCTGTTAGGTCTTTTTGTTTAGTTAGATTGTCTTGAATTTTAGTCTCTAGCGGCTTTACAAGGGCTTTTGTATCAGCCTCTTTTAGCTTATCTATTGTATCCCAGCTTAGGATATTTCCGCTACCTACGCCTAGTTGTGATTTTTCAGTATTTATTGCCATTTTTATTCCTTTTTATCAAATATCATACCCACGATGTCTCTAAAATGCTCAGTAAGCTTCATAACTTGATCAGTTGGGATTTTGCGGATTACTGTGCCAGTATCAGCTTCTAAAACATTGACAAACATACTATCGATCTTATCATTATAGCCAAATCTAATATTTGTATTTAGTAGGCTTAGATTATCGTTAGTTTGGGATAAAATCTCTTGAATTTGCTCATTTGTTAGGTGCTCATTGGCTCCATTTTGCGCTGCAGAGTCTTGGCGGAGATTTGGATTTTCTATCTCTCTAGTTTGCGGATTAAACTGCTGCTTGAAACTGGCAGTATTTGCCATATCTAGTTGCTGCTGGGCTGCTGCTTTGAAAATTTCCATTTTGCATCCTTTTAGTAAATTTGTTATATGCTAAATCGGTCAAATTTTACCAAATTTTATAGCAAATTCATAGATTTATCTAGATTTTAAGCAAATTTTATACCAAATTTATAGATATTTTGATACTATTTGGGCTTTAAAGGAGTAGGGTAATGAGAGTTTGTATAGATTGTGAGTGTCTGCTTTTGGCTGAGACTTTAAGGCTATTTTTAGGTTCAAATGCAACAACAAAAAAAGATTGTGATTTTATAGTAAGTGATAGAGCATTGCAAAGCAGCAAGCCAGTCTTTATCATTAGCGATGATTCACCATATCTTAGCGAGCCTTTTAGTAAAGATGTATTATTAAATACGCTAGGTGAGTTTTATTCAGCGATGCAAATAAGCGGCAAAATACAGTCAAACGAGCTAAGTAGCCTAGAGCGTAGAATTGGCGATTTAGTCGATGCGTTCAAGTCTGAGCTAATTAAAATAATAAAAGATGAATATGAAAAATAATCTAACCACCACTATCACTAGTGGCAAATTTAAAGGCAAAAAGCTATCCTTGCCAAGCCTAAGCACAACTAGAAGTACTAAATCTATAGTAAAAGAGTCTGTATTTAATAGCTTGCAGGGTGAGATTTATGGTTCGGTATTTATAGAATTATTTGGCGGAAGTGGATTAATGGCTGCGACTGCGGTTAGTAATTATGCCAAAAAGGGCTATGCTATAGAGCTTGATAGAGCAGCATTTAATAGCTTAAGGGAAAATTTTAGTAGATTAAATGATGATGGAAATGAGGCCTTAGTAGCATTGCATGGTGATACATTTGAGCTAACACCAAAGATTCTTGCTCAAAATATAGAGCAAAAAACTATTATTTATGCTGATCCACCATTTGATATTAGAGATGGATTTAGTGGAATTTATGAAAAACTTTATAAAATGCTAGAAAAATTAGAGGCCAATATAGTAGTAATAGAGCATATCTCAAGCCATAAACCCTTACAAAACATAGGCAAATTCACACTTTATAAGAGCCGTAAATTTGGCAATACAACTTTGAGTTATTATACAAAATGTATCTAGTAAAAAAGTGCTACAGCTACGAGCAAGATATCAAAAAATCAAGCTTTGCTAGTTATATATGTCCATTTAGCGAGTTTGAAGAGTTGCGCGCTAGACTTAAAGCAGACAATCCAAAGGCCGCTCATATAGTCTGGGCGTATAGGTATTATAATAAGTATTTTCAGATTGTAGAAAACTGTAGCGATGATGGCGAGCCAAAAGGAAGCTCAGGACCGCCGTGCCTAGATGCTTTGCGTGGAGCTGGGTTAATAGACACTGCAGTGCTGGTGGTGCGGTATTTTGGCGGTGTAAAGCTTGGTGTTGGTGGGTTAGTTAGAGCGTATGGCAGTAGTGCAAATTTAGCCATAAATGCCGCAAAGCTAGAACGCTATGAGATAAGAGATATTGTGAGTATATTTGTGCCATTTGCATTGCTTTCTAGGTTTGATCATTATAGCCAGCGGCAAGGACTAGAGGCTAGCAAGCGATATGGTGAGACTGGATGTATGTATGAATTTTATTTAACTGCTAAGGAGTTTGGAGAGTTTAGAGAGTTTGTGCGTGAATTTGAGATAGCTGGAGTGCAATACTATGCCTTGCCTCTTAGTGCACGAGAGTAGGGAATATTATAAACTTCTACCAAAACTTTGGAACACCATTTGCTTAGGGCTTTTATAACTTAATAATATTTCTATAAAAGGACTTATAATGGGTTTTAGAATAAATACAAACGTAGCAGCT
>NZ_JAGCNF010000105.1 GCF_017646085.1 Campylobacter sp.
ATCGGATATAATGCTGATAGGGGCGATGAAGTTACAGTAAGTAATTTTGAATTTAGACAAACTGGTAAAATTGCACAGGTAACAGGCTTCCAAAAAGTGGTAGATACATATTTTAAACCAATTGTACCGATATTAAAATATCTAATAGTTTTAATAATTTTATATGTATTTTATAAACAAGTTATTACTCCATTTCTTAATAAAATGCTTGAAGAGTCTAAAGACGAAGGTCTTGAGCCGCTCTCAAATGACTCTAATATCCAAGAAGAAGCCGAGGATACATTGGAGAAATTTAAAGCTGCTAGAAAACGGGTTGAAGATGAACTTGGAATTGGTGAGAATTTTGATGAGAATGAGCTTAAATATGAAGTTATGCTAGAAAAACTCAAACTCATTGCCACTGAAAGAAGCGATGAGATCGCTACATTGTTGCAAAATATGCTTAAAAATGATACTGGATTTAACTCCAATAAGGAATTCTAATGAAGCTAAACGAAGAACAAAAGGCAATCTATGAAGATTTGAGCATGGCTGAAAAAATAGCCATCTTGCTCATTCAGCTAGGTGAAGATGTTACTACGATGCTTTTTACGCATATGGATATAGATATTATCACTGAAATCTCAAAATATATTGCCACTGCCAAAACTATCGATAAATCAGTAGCAGCTGCAGTACTAGAAGAATTTTATGTAGTTAGTCAGTCTAACCAATATTTAAAAAGTGGCGGTATTGAATATGCCAAAGAGATTTTATTTAGAACATTTGGTCCAGAAATCGCTCAAAAAATTATGGATAAACTCCAAAAATCACTCGAAACCACCAAATCTTTTGGCTATCTTGGCCAGGTGCGACCTCAGCAATTAGCTGACTTTATCGTCAAAGAACACCCACAAACCATTGCTCTAATCGTAGCCCATATGGATTCATCAAGTGCTGCTGAAACCCTAGTTTATCTACCAGATGATATTAGAAGCGAAGTTGTAATGCGTATGGCAAATCTAGGCGATATTAGCCCATCTGTTGTCAAACGTGTTTCAACCGTACTTGAATCCAAGCTTGATAGCCTTACAAGCTATAAAGTTGAAGTTGGTGGACCAAGAGCTGTTGCAGAAGTTCTTAACCGTCTTGGTCAAAAAGCAAGTAAATCTACAATTGAAATTATTGAGAAAAATGATCCAGCTCTTGCTACAATCATTAAAGATCTTATGTTTACATTTGATGATATTAGCTCTCTTGATAACAATGCTATTAGAGAAATTCTCAAAGTTGTGGATAAAAAGGTACTTATGGTTGGTTTAAAAGGCAGCGGCGAAGAGTTAAAACGCAAATTCCTAGCCAATATGAGTCAAAGGGCCAGCGAAGCATTTATCGAAGAGATGCAATTTATTGGTGCTGTACGTGTAAAAGAGGTTGAAGAGGCACAAAGAAAAGTTGTAGAACTAGTTCAAAAACTAGCTGAAGATGGAGTATTCCAAGTCGGCGTAAGCGAAGAGATGATAGAATGATAGCAAGTAGTGTAATAAATAAAAACAACGAAGAGCATACAGTCGAGCCATATAGATTTAAGGTTTTAGCGCTCCACTCAAATGAATCGCCAAAAGAGCAACCAATCAAGGAGCCAATCCAAGATACAAATAGCGATGCAAGAGATGATTTTGAGCCAAATACACAAAATGCCGAATCAAGCTCAACTCCAGCTCAAGAGTCGTCAAATTTAATAGAATCAACATTTATTGAAGAGCTTTTAAAGCGAACTGATGATCTAAGTGGCAATATCGTTAAGCTTCAAATGCAGATCGAACATCAAGAGAATGAATTTAAAATTCGCCTAGAAAATGAGACTCAAAGAGCTAAAGAAGAAGGATTAAGAGAAGGACACGAACAGGCTAAAGCTGAGTATGATGCAGCTTTAAATGAAACTAGCAAAAAGTATTCAAGTTCCATTGATAAGCTCGATGAGCAAACTGCTAAACTTGAAGCTTTACTAACAACTAGTCAAAGTGAAATCGCAGCAACTGCTATTGAGATTGCTAAAGAAGTAGTCTTAAAAGAGATAAAAGACAGCTCAGCTCAGATTGCTTTAAATATCGCTAAAAGCTTAATCGATGAACTAAACCAAGCTACAACAATTGAGATAAAAGCTAACCCAAAAGATTATGAGTTTATAAAATCAAATTTAGCTCTAAAATCTAATATGAAACTTAGCAGCGATGAGGCTGTATCAGCTGGTGGCGTAATCGTTCTAAGCGATATAGGCAATATCGATGGCAGCGTAATGGCTAGATTTGAGAAAATTAAAAAAATATTAAGCGAATAAAATGAACATAAAATCTCTAAAGCTAGGCGAACTAGAATCTCTAGCCTGTGATATCAGGGAACGAATTTTAAGTGTAGTTAGCACCAATGGCGGACATTTAAGCTCAAATTTAGGGGTTGTAGAGATTAGTATTGCGATGCACTATGTATTTAATCCTCCAAGCGATCCATTTATATTTGATGTTAGCCATCAAAGCTATACGCATAAGCTTTTAAGTGGACGTTGGGATGAGTTTAATAGCTTGCGTAAATTTGGCGGCATTAGTGGATATACTAAACCTAGCGAGAGCGAGTATGATTATTTTATAGCCGGTCATAGCTCTACTTCGATTAGTCTTGCAGTAGGCGCTGCTAAGGCTATAAGACTTAAAAATGAAAATCGATTACCAGTAGCAGTAATTGGTGATGGAGCTTTGAGTGCCGGGATGGCATATGAGGCTCTAAATGAGCTAGGAGATCTAAAATATCCATGCGTAATCATATTAAATGATAATGAAATGAGTATTTCAAAACCAATTGGAGCTATGAGCAAATATCTATCACAAATGATGGCTGGGCCATTTTATCAAAAATTTAAAAATAAAATTAATCAGCTTTTACAGCATGTTCCAGATTCTGCTGCATATATGGCTAAAAGGCTTGAAGAAGGCATTAGACTTATTACTCCTGGGATGTTTTTTGAAGAGCTTGGATTAGAATATATAGGCCCAGTCAATGGCCATAATATCAAAGATTTAATCTCAGCCTTTAATGTAGCAAAAAGCATGCAAAAGCCAGTAATAGTCCATGTCCAAACTATAAAAGGCAAAGGATATGAGATTGCTGAGGGACCAAAAGAGAAATGGCATGGCGTTAGTCCATTTAATCCACAAAATGGCATAGCACTACAAAAATCTAGTCAAAAAAATGCTACTGAGATTTTTAGCAGTTTACTTTTAGAACTTGCTAGTAAATATGATAATATAGTAGGCGTAACAGCTGCTATGCCTAGTGGTACTGGGATTGGGGCTTTGATTGAAAAATTCCCAGATAGATTTTGGGATACTGCAATTGCAGAACAGCATGCAGTTACATCTATGGCAGCAATGGCAAAAGAAGGCTTTAAACCATATATTGCAATATATTCAACATTTATGCAAAGAGCCTATGATCAAGTCATTCATGATTGTGCTATTTTAAATTTACCTGTAGTCTTGTGTATGGATAGAGCCGGTATAGTAGGAGAAGATGGCGAAACACATCAAGGCGCTTTTGATATTAGCTTTTTAAACGCTATACCAAATTTTACCCTTGTAGCACCTAGAGATGAATTAATGTTTAAGGAGATTATGGAGTTTTCTTATAGTTTTAATTCGCCACTTGCTATTAGATACCCTAGGGGCAATTTTGGACTTTGTGATGAGTTTAAACCAGTTAAAGTAGAGCTTGGAAGATCTCAAATTTTATCGCAAAATAATGAAAATATCGCATTTATTGGATACGGTAATGCAGTAGCTAAAGCATACAAGGTAGCTAAATTTTTAGATATTAATCCTACAATTATAGACCTTATATTTATAAAACCACTTGATAAAGAGCTGCTTTTAAACATTGCTAAAGATCATAAAAAATGGTATATTTTTAGCGATAGTGCTAAGCGTGGCGGAGTCGGTGAAATTTTATCTGGATTTTTACAAGAGAATAATATTAAAGATGTAAATATTATAAGCTTTGAGTATGAAGATGAGTTTATAACGCATGGAAATATAAATTTAGTAGAAAATAGCCTAAATATCAGCATCGAAAAGATTGCTAAAAAAATCATACTTTAAAATAAAGAGAAGCTAATAGATAAAAAATATTAATTAATAAAGTTAAATTTAAATATTTTTTGGATAAAATACGCCCATTTAATTAAGAGGAAAAAAGTATGGATTACATGGAGCTTTTAAAACAAGCCAAACTTAAAGCCACTCCACAAAGATTGTGCGTGTTAAAAATACTAAGCAATCACACACATCCAACTATAGATGAGCTTTATGAACAAATTAAAAGCGAATACCCATCTATATCACTTGCAACAGTATATAAAAATCTAAGTACTCTAATAAATGAGAATTTAGTAATTGAGGTTAATAGCCCAAACCAAAAAGCAAAATATGATATTTACGAGCATCCACACATTCATTTAGTATGTAGCAATTGTGGCAACATTACAGATATTAGTGCCAACGATGCGCAGATGATTTCATATCAAACCCATCTAGAACAAAAGATAGGTAACTTAATAAATAGATTAAATATCGTTGCAAATGTCTCAAATTGTTCAAAGTGTTGCTAAATTTAAAGCCCTAAATACGGGGTTTTAAAGCTATATTTTAGTAGTTTTAGTGTAAAATTCTTCACTTTTATTCAAGGAAAAATTTTGCAAAATATCAGCTATTTAGAAATCACATCCAAACTCCCAAAAATAGGCAACAAAATGCTATATTTTGGTATCGATATTAGTGCCTATGATGGGGTTAGATTGCTAATTTTGCAAAAACTCTTTTTAATTGATGGGCTTAGAAAACTCTACCAAAAAGATAAAAATAGTGCGATTTTAGCTATAATTGGAAAGCATTTAGTACAAATAAACTGCCTAATTAATAGCTTTGATTTTATATTTGATAGACTTGTTGTTGTTAAATTTAGCAAACTTCTAGATCAAATTTTACCACTATTTGAGCATTTATGCCAAATTTTAAAAGGACAAAATGATTCTGAATTAAAAGATATTTTAGCTCAAATTCAGATATATTTTGAGAATGAGTTTCAATCATTATGCTTTGAATTGGAGATTTTTTTATACGATACACACTCATTTTACTGTATTAAAGAGTGGAAAATTTCTTCATCATCAGCATATGCAATCCGCAAAAGTATAGTAAATTTACGCCAAGAAATAAAAGCCAAAACCGCCTTAAATTCAAATACTTTAAGCGACCTTTTTGTGCTTGTTAATGCATTTTATCATATTTTTGGATTGACTAAATTTGAGCAAAAACTCTCAAAAATCACAAATTTAGTCTATAAATTTAAAAAATCTAACCAAAAAGATAGCAAATCGATAAATAAAGAGTTAAATAAAAAGCTAAAAAAATTCGATAAAAAGCTAGCTAAAATCTCAAAAAAACTAAAACCATACTATCAAAAGGAAATCTAGTGCAAAACCAAGAAAAAATCATAGATATGTTTAATGAAATTGCGCCCACTTACGATAAAGCTAATAAAATATTAAGCTTTGGAATTGATGCTTCTTGGAGAAGCTCAGCCTGTGATCAAGTTTTAAAAAATTTTAACTCCTCACTAAATATTGCAGATGTCGCTTGCGGCACTGGAGATATGATTCAAGCATGGATTAATAGCGCCAAAAAAGCAAATTTAAAAATTGAAAAAATTACTGGAATTGACCCAAGTAAGCAGATGTTAAAAGTAGCCAAAGAAAAGCTCCCAAATTGCGAATTTAAAGAGGCAAAAGCTGATAATACAGGATTAAGCCCAAATACCCAAGATATAGTTAGTATAAGTTATGGTATTAGAAATGTTGTAGCTAGAACTCAGGCTTTACATGAGTTTAATAGAGTTTTAAAAATTGGCGGATATTTAGTTGTTTTAGAATTTACCAAAAGAGATAAAAGTGGCCCAATAGCAAAGATTAGGGATTTTTATCTACACAATATCTTGCCTGCAATCGGTGGATTTATAAGCAAAAATAAAGAAGCCTATGAGTATCTACCTAAAAGCATTGAAGGCTTTTTAGACTCAAATGAGTTTTGCCTAGAGCTTGAAGAAAGTGGTTTTGAGATGGTGATAGTTAAAGGGTTTAGTATGGATATTAGCACTATGTTTATTGCTAAAAAGGTTAAAAATATATGACAGTAAGCGATCTAAATGAGTCGGCTAAAGCATTATTAGAGTCGCACTTTAGTGTAGTTGAAGTCGAAGGCGAGATAAGTCGCTTAACAAAACATAGTAGTGGCCACTGGTACTTTACGCTCAAAGATGAGAAATCTGCTATCAGCGTAGCTATGTATAAATTTGCTAATCAAAATATAAAATTTGAAGTTAAAGATGGTATGAAAGTTACATTAATTGGCAAACTATCCATTTATAGTCCAAATGGCAGCTATCAGTTTATCGCTAGTCGTATTATTCCAATTGGCATAGGTGAGCTTGAACTTGCATTTAATCAACTCAAAGAGCGTCTAGCTCTTGCTGGATTATTTGATAAAATGCATAAAAAACCTCTACCAAAATATCCAAACAAAATAGGCATTATCACAAGTGCTAGCTCAGCAGCTTTTGCTGATATGTGTAGAGTTATTAGCAATAGATATATTTTACCTAAGTTTTATCTATTTAATTCCTTAGTTCAAGGAAATAGTGCCCCAGAAAATTTAATTAAAATGTTAAAACTTGCAGACTCTATGGAATTAGATGCAATTGTCATTGCTAGAGGTGGTGGATCTAAGGAGGATTTGTGGTGCTTTAATGATGAGGCTCTAGCCTATGCAATTTATGAAGCTAAAACACCTATTATCTCAGCCGTAGGACATGAAATTGATTATAGTATTAGTGATTTTGTAGCTGATCACAGATCGCTTACACCTACTGCTGCGATGGTTGATCTCTTGCCTGATAGCAATGAGTTATATCAAAAACTTGATATTATTCAAAATACTCTTGAAGCGATTATATCATCTAAATTCAACAAATGCGAAAGCTATCTAAATTTAGCCAAAGCACAGATAAAATCTAAAGCAATAGAACAAAAAATCAACTTGGCTACTCTTACTTTAGATAGTTTTAAGTCAAATTTAGATAACTTTTTACATAAAAAATTTAATTTAGCTCAATCAAAAATTGATAAATTTGAGTTAGTTTTTAAAAGACAAGAGTATTTTTACAAGGTAACAAAAAATATGGCACATATTATAAAAGATTCACAAATCATCTCATTATCTGAGCTAAAAAGCGGCGATGAGATTACTATTAGTTCACAAAATTTATGTAAACAAGCAATAATAAAATAAGGGGATAAAATGAGTAGAGTTTTAAATTTTAGCGCTGGTCCAAGCGCAATTCCATTAGCAGTTTTAGAGCGTGCACAGGCTGAATTTACCAATTATCATGGTCTTGGCTTTAGCATTATGGAGGTTAGCCATCGTGGTAAAGTTTTTGAAGAGCTGCATAATAATGCGATTGCTAAGGTTCGTGAGTTTTATAATATTGGTGATGATTATGCGGTTTTATTTTTACAAGGTGGTGCGACTTTACAATTTGCTCAAATTCCATTAAATATCTATGCTGGTGGTGTAGCTGAGTATGCAAATACTGGAGTTTGGACACAAAAAGCAATTAAAGAGGCTAAAATTCAAAATATCAATTATAAAGTTGTTGCTAGTAGTGAAGATGTGAAATTTGATCATATTCCTGAGGTTAATTTTAGCGATGATGCAGATTATGGTTATATATGTTCTAATAATACAATTTATGGAACTCAATACTCTAGACTACCAAGCCCAAAATGTCCGCTAGTAGTAGATAGTAGTTCAGATCTTTTAAGCCGTGAAATTGACTTTAAAGCACATAATATTGGACTATTTTATGGTGGGGCACAAAAAAATGCCGGTCCAGCTGGTATAACTATTGTTATAGTTAAAAAAGATTTAGCTTCAAGAGTTAAAGATAGCGTTCCTACTCCACTTCGTTATACTACACAAATAGAGGCTAATTCACTAGCTAATACGCCTCCAACATTTGGAATTTATATGTTTGATTTGGTTCTTGATTGGATCAAAGATCAAGGTGGTTTAAATGCTATAAATGCTATAAATGAGCAAAAAGCAGCTGCTTTATATGATCTTATAGATAGTTCAGATTTTTACAAAGCATTTGCAAAACCAGGTTCAAGAAGTTTGATGAATGTGAGTTTTGCTACTCCAAGTGCCGAACTTGATGGAATTTTTGTTAAGTTAGCTGAACAAAATGGAATGATCGGACTAAAAGGTCATAGAATATTAGGCGGTCTTAGAGCTTCGATCTATAATGCTGTAACACCACAAAGCGTACAAACACTATGTGAATTTATGAAAGAATTCCAAAGAACACACGGATGATTCTTAAGCCTTTTATATAGCTATGCTATTTAGAGGGCTTTAAACATTTAAATTATAAAAATTTGATTGTAAATAAAAATCAGACATAAAAAAAGGCTACGACCCTTGCGAGTCGCAGCCAAATTAATTAAAAGGTAAAATTATAGTTTGTCACCATCAGTTGATAGGTAGCTTGCTACACCTTCAGTTGTAGGTTTCATACCTTTATCACCTTTGTTCCAGCCAGCTGGGCAAACTTCACCATGCTCATTTGTAAATAGCATTGTATCAACCATTCTTACCATTTCATCAATATTTCTACCAAGTGGTAAATCGTTGATTACTGCGTGGCGAACTGTACCATCTTTATCTAGTAGGAAGCTACCTCTTAGAGCTACTGCTTCATCAAATAGTACATCAAATCCTCTTGCCCACTCTTTTTTAAGGTCAGCTACTAGAGGGAATTGTACTCTACCGATACCACCTTGTTTAATATCTGTTTCTCTCCATGCAAAGTGGCAGTATTCATTATCTGTGCTAACGCCGATAACTTCAATGCCTCTATCTTTGAATTCTTGATATCTTTTATCAAAAGCAATAATTTCACTTGGGCAAACAAATGTAAAATCTTTTGGATAGAAAAATACTACTGCACCTTTTGGTCCAATATTTTTATATAGATCAAAATTTTCTTCAATTTGACCATTGCCTAGAACTGCTACGCCACTTAGTTGTGGTGCTTTATTAGTAACTATCATACTAAATCTCCTTAATAATTTTTATGAATTGCGAAATTGTATCTTTGTAAATTTAACTATAATTAAACACAGATAAAACAATCTATAAAATCAATTTAAAAGTAATAAAAATATAAATTTAAAGAAAAATTTGATATAATCGCCCAATTTTTTTACTAAAGGCAAAAAATGCTAGGTGATTTTTTTTCAAAAATACGCAAAAAACAATCCCATCCAAGTGAAGCTCCAAGTCACTGGGTAAAGTGCAGCAGTTGTAGCTCTTTGATGTATTTTAAAGAAGTTGAAGCATGCTATAATGTCTGTCCAAAATGTGGATACCATATGAGACTTAGTGCTCAAAAAAGAATAGAATTAATTAGCGATGTTGGAAGTTTTGTTGAATTTGATGCAAATTTGCGCCCAATTGATCCATTAAATTTTGTCGACAAAAAGTCATATAAAAAAAGAATTGAAGAAGGTCAAAGTAAAAATGGCAAAACTAGCTCAGTAATCTCAGGAGAAGCAACAATTGATGGCCAACCTATTCAGCTAGTGGTTTTTGATTTTAGCTTTATGGGTGGTAGCTTAAGCTCAGTTGAAGGTGAAAAAATCACTCGTGCGGTACGCAGAGCGATAGAAAAAAGAAATCCACTTATTATAGTAAGCGCAAGTGGAGGCGCTAGAATGCAAGAGAGTACATTTAGTCTTATGCAAATGAGCAAAACTAGTGCTGCACTCAAACTTTTAAGCGACAATAAACTTCCATATATTTCAGTTCTTACTGACCCTACTATGGGTGGAGTTTCAGCCTCATTTGCTTGGCTGGGTGATTTAATCATTGCTGAGCCAAAAGCTTTAATAGGTTTTGCAGGTCAAAGAGTAATTGAACAAACTATTAAAGCAAGCTTGCCAGAAGGTTTTCAAAGGGCTGAGTTTTTGCTCGAACATGGATTAATTGATGCTATAATCCCAAGAGATGAACATAAAAAATATCTTAGCGATATGATAAGATTTTTTATGAAAAATGATAACTATTACAGCTCAATAAACGAGGCTATTTAGTGCAAATTCTAGTCCATTGCCTTCAAAAGCTTGATGATGATAAAGATATAAAAGATTATATCAAGATGAGTAGCAAATGGGCTAGCATTAAAGAGATTAACAAATTTAGCCCCCAAATTGCTAAGGCTCAAACACAAGGCAGCAATGCCTCACATAGAGCCTATGAAGAGGCTTATAAACCTTGCTTAAATGGCTTTTGTATCGGCCTTGATGAGCGTGGTGAAATGCTTGATAGCTTTGAATTTGCAAAGCTTCTTAAAGATAGAAATCAAATTTCATTTTTTATTGGCGGGGCTTATGGTTTAGGTGATAATTTACGGGGAGAGATGGATAGGTTAGTGAGTTTATCACGGCTAACATTTGCGCATAAAATAGCTAAACTCGTACTATATGAGCAGATTTTTCGCGCTCTTTGCATTAATGCAAACCACCCCTATCATAAATAAAAAGGAGTTATATGACAACAGGCCAACTAGAGTATTTTAAAGAGTTGCTTTTAGAGAGAAAAGAGCAAATTCAAAGAAATATCAATGATGCAGCTAGCGAGATTGATGGACTTAGACAAAGTGGTGCTACTGATGAGCTTGACTTTGCTAGTATTAGCGCTGATGAAGAACTAGAACACTCAATCTCAGCTAAACAACAACAAGAGTTGCGTGAAATTGATCAATCATTAAAAAAAATTGAATCTGGAATTTATGGTATTTGCGATATGTGCGAAGATGATATTGATATAGAACGCCTAAAAGTAAAACCACACGCACGCTACTGCATTACGTGTCGTGAAATTGCTGAAAAAACAATAATAAAATAAGGGTAAAAGATGAAAACTAGACGATTTTTCTTATATTCTGTTATATATATTGGGCTTGTTTGGCTGGTCACTTTTTCGTTTGCTGACCAAAATTATGCTATAAATATTCTTAACTATACACTTGAATTACCAGTAGCTACATGGCTTGTGGTGCCACTTTGTATCTTTGCGATTTTAGCACTTTTACATATGAGCTACTATGGGTTTAAAATCTACCTAGAAGGTAGAGCAATGAGAAGCGATGCTCAAATTTATAATGTTTTAGCTAAAGAAATTTACCTTGGACTAGAGTCAAATAAAGATTTTAAAACCGATCTTTTTGCAGCTTCAAGCGAGGTTACAAAATCTCTTTCTCCATGGCTAAATTTAGGCAAACCAGTTCTTCATAACGATGATTTAAGAGCCGCCTATGAGCTTTGCAATGATGTAAAAACCGGAAAAGTATGTGAGTTAAAAAGATTTAAGCTTTTAAAAACTAATCCACTCTATATCCAAAATGAAAAAAACAAAATTCAAGCTGACTATAAATACGCTATTACCCTCTTATCTAGCAATGATGCAAACGAAGAATTAAGAGCTTTTGCTTCAAATGCACTCGTAGAAAATGGTTCGTTTTTAGAACTATCTAAATTCAATCCAATCTACACAAATAACGATGTATTAACACTGGTAAATAGATACTCTAAAGGCAAATTTGAAATTAGCACAAATGATATGTTTGGAATTATTAATAAAGTTAAATTTACCTCAGATGAATATATTAAAATTGCCAAAATTCTAAAAACAAAAGTTGAGCCAGATCTGCTTATATCTATGTTTGAGCATCTTAGAAATGATGAAGGGGCTGCATTTGAAGCATATTTATATCTACTTTATGACTTCCAAATGATAGAAAAGCTTAGAGAAGCGATAATGAGCGATAATGCTAAATTTGAGCGTATTGAGACCTTACTCTTTTTAAGAGATCATGGTAAAATCGCTAGAGCGGATCTATTTTATTAATGATTGATTTTAGCTCAAAACCGTTATTTTTAGCCCCTTTAGCGGGCTTTTCTGATCTACCACTTCGCAGCCTAGCTAAGCGTTTTGGCTGCGATTGTACAGTTAGTGAAATGATTAGCTCAAATGCTCTTGTATATGAACATGATAAGACCTTAGCAATGCTAGAAAAATCACCACTAGAAACGCCATATATAGTTCAGCTAGCAGGTAGTGATACAGGCGTAATCGCTAGAGCAGTAGAGATTTTAAATGAATTTGATGGGATTGATGGGATTGATTTAAACTGCGGTTGTCCAGTGCCAAAGGTAATAAAACAAAATGCTGGTTCAGCCCTATTAAATGAACCCAAATTACTATGCAATATCATTGAAACGATTAAAACCAAATCAAATAAACGCTATACTTCGGTTAAAATTCGTCTAGGATTTAACACCAAAATGGCACACCTAATAGCCCAAGATTTAGCTAATGCTGGGGCTGATTTTATCTGTGTGCATGGACGAACTAGAGCTGGCGGATATAGCGCACCAGTTGATTATGAAGCCATCGCTAAAATAAAATCAAATACAACAATTCCAGTTATTGCCAATGGCGATATTAATCTAGATAACTATCAAAATGTATTAAAAATTACTGGTTGCGATGGACTGATGATTGGCAGAGCTAGTATTGGTTCTCCATGGATATTTAAAGAGATTAAAGAAAATCAAAGTATAAATCCAGATGAAAAAAGACAAGTAATTAAAGAGCATTTTGAGCTCATGCTTAATACTTATGGTAATCATGCTATAGGGATTTTTCGCAAACATTTACACGAATACTCCAAAGGTCTTAATGGGGCTAGCGAATTTAGATCTAGCGTTAATCAAATACACTCCCCAGAGCAGATGAGAGAGCAGATTGAACAATTTTTTGACCCATGCAGGGCTATATCTTAAAGGTTCAAAAAGTAAGAGATGAAGACTGTATTGTCACAATTCTCTCACCGCACAAACAGATCAAATGTTATAGGTTTTATGGTGCTCGTCACCCTATTATTACTCAAGGATTTAAACTTGATTTTGAATTAGTTGAAAGTAAAAGTTTTTTGCCGCATCTTCGCTCGACTATGCATCTAGGATTTAGCTGGCTGATTGAGCGTGAACGACTTTTAATTTGGCAAAATTTTATGCGGCTAATGGCTGATCATCTGCGTGATGTACAAGAGAGTGATGAATTTTATTTTGAAATACTTGAAATGTGTGCTAAAAAATTTCACCGCCAAAACCCTATTAGAGTCGTACTTGAATCCTATGCAATGATTTTAAAATTTGAGGGGCGATTGCATATTGATACTAGTTGTTTTATCTGTGACGGCAAGCTAAATGATCAAGTCGGACTTGGTAGAGCATTTTTACTTGCCCATCCTAAATGTATAGGCAAAAATCCATTAAATTATGATAGCGTGATCAAATTTCTTTCTACTGCTTCAACCGCTCACTTAAACGATACGCAAATCAAAGAGTTATATTTTATCCTTTTAGAGGGATTTTAATTTTTATACTTTATATAGATTGTTTTATCTCGAATACACCAATAAAATAAGGGTAAATCAAATCAAAAGTATTAAAGTAAATATTTTAATAAGTATTTATTTTGTAAATTATTATTACAGTAATATAATATAATCTAAACTAAAAAGTACTATTTTACACTAAATATATTAGAATTTAATATATTTTTTTATAAAATTTGTAGTTTAGAAAATTGCGGGAGAACAAAATGACTACTAATCTACTAAATAATCAGCAAAAAGAGATAAGTGATGAGGCATTTATCACAACCAAGACAGATTTAAAAGGTCGTATAACCTATGCAAATAGCTATTTTTTAGAGATTGTAAATGCTAAAAATTCGGATCTAATAGGTAAAAGTCATAATATAGTTCGCCATCCAGATATGCCAAAATATGTATTTAAACTACTTTGGGATAGAATTCAAAGAAAAGAAGAGGTTTTTGCCTTTGTAAAAAATATAACCTTCGATGGTGGATATTACTGGGTTTTTGCCAATGTTACAAGTTCTCTTGATGAAAATGGTAATATAATAGGCTACTACTCAGTTCGTCGTAAAGCAAACCCAAAAGCTGTAGAGAAAATAATCCCAATATATCAATAGATGAAAGAATTAGAAAAAACTGGCGGTATAGATGCTAGTCAAAAATATATTACTGAGCTACTAGCTAGTAATAATACCACATATGACCGCTTTGTCAATGAACTCCAAAGAACAAAAGGATAAAAAATGGGGATATTTAGCAAAAAAAATAAATTTGATGATATTGTATATAATGAAATTCTAAAAGTCGTTTATGGTGCTGCAAAAGGCAAACTAGAAGCTAGAATTACTAATATCGATAATGACTCTAGACTAGTTAAAATTGCTCAGTGTATAAATGATCTACTAGACCAAGTAGAAGCCTTGCAAAGAGAGACTCAAAGTAGTATAGAGGCTGCACGCCATAATCAAGAATATAGAAATATCTACACACAAGGGTTTAAGGGTATTTTTAAGACAAATGCTGAATCACTAAGCGAAGGTGTAAACGGGGTTTTAGAGGGGCAAAAAGGAAAAATCAGAGGAATTTTGAGCCAAAAATTTACTGAACTTGGCAATGGTACAAATGGGATGGATAGTGTTCAAAGAGATCTAATAGCAAGTGTAAGTGATTTAGCTAAGGTAGTAAATTCTAGCCAGCAAACTGCTGCTATTGCCGCCCAAAGCATAAGCAAAGTCGAAGAGCTAAGTTCAAATTTTAATATAATAACATCAAATACCAACCAAACCACTCAAAGTATATATCAAAGAGCAACTGATATTAGTAGTGTAGTAAATTTAATTAAAGATATAGCTGACCAAACTAATCTTCTTGCTCTAAATGCCGCTATAGAAGCAGCTCGTGCTGGTGAGCATGGTAGAGGATTTGCAGTAGTGGCTGATGAGGTTAGAAAACTAGCAGAAAATACAACTAGGGCTACTGCTGATATTGAAAGTACCGTAACAATGCTAAGCCAAGACGCTGATGAATTAAACCGCTCAACTGATATGATAAATCAAGTGGCTCAAACCGCCCTAGATAACACAGATAAATTAAAAGAGACTCTAAAAAATTTTAGCACTGACGCAGCTACTACGGCTAAAGTATCAGAATTAACGCAAAATAAAACTATTGGAATTTTAACCAAAATCGATCTTATTTTAGCCAAAACTACTGCTTATAATAACGCTATAAATGGGCTAAAATTAACCCCAGAACAAGATGCGCATATCGATGAGTTATTGCAAGATTATGATGGTAATTTTACTAAATTTAGTCCAGCACAAACGGCTAAAATTAAATCTGCTATAGAGCTAATTATATCGGTTCTACGTGATGAAAATGGACACGATATAAATAACCTTATGAGCAAATTTAATACAATAGAACAAAATAGCGACCTAGTCTTTAAAAATATCGATCAGATTGTATCGAGCAAAAATTAAATTTAGGATTGATATATGAGTTTAGACTTTACCCATCTGCATTTACATACTGAATACTCACTTCTAGATGGAGCCAATAAGATTAAAACCTTAGCTAAAAGATTAAAAGAGATGAATATTAAATCTTGCGCTATCACCGATCATGGCAATATGTTTGGAGCAATTGAGTTTTATAAAGGAATGAGGGCTGAGGGGATAAAGCCAATTATTGGTCTTGAGGCTTATATCCATAATAACGATGATATAAGCTCTAAAGAGAGTAGACAAAGATTTCATCTATGTCTATTTGCTAAAAATGAGATAGGCTACCAAAATTTAATGTATCTAAGCTCGATGAGTTATATAAAAGGCTATTATTACTACCCAAGAATAAATAAAAAACTCTTAAGAGAACATAGTGATGGATTGGTGTGTAGCTCGGCTTGCTTGGCTGGTGAGGTAAATTTTCATCTAAATTTAAGTGAGAGAAATTTAAAAAGAGGCGCAGGTGGCTATGAAGCAGCAAAGGCTGCAGCATTAGAGTATAAAGATATTTTTGGTGATGATTTTTATCTTGAGATTATGCGTCATGGAATATTTGATCAACAGCGTGTAGATAGCGATATTATTAGATTGTCTAAAGAGACTGGCATCAAGCTAATAGCTACAAATGATGCCCACTACACCACTAAAGATAGCGCTATAGCTCAAAAAATATTTGTCTATATCTCAGCTAATAAAAATTTTGATGAGAGTGTAAGAGAGCAGGTTTTAAGCGAATTTTATGCTAAGTCACCTGAGCAAATGGGTGAAATTTTTGCCGATATCCCAGAGGTTATAACTAATACTCAAGAGATTGTACAAAAATGCAATCTAGAGATAAAACTAGGTGATGCTACTCC
>NZ_JAGCNF010000106.1 GCF_017646085.1 Campylobacter sp.
ATGCAAACTATTCAACATAAAAGTGATACGCATAAAAGATATTGGATTTCTGAATATGCAAAGCGAGAAATTTATATACCAAATTTGGTGGAGCAAAAGGCTATTGTTGATAAATTAGATGATAGTTTTGCAAAAATTGAAAATGCTATAACCAATCTAATAAATGCAAAAGAAAATCTAAAACTTTATAAACAAAGCGTGCTTAAATCTGCGTTTAATGGTGATTTGCTACCTAACACTTCACCCACACAACGAAAAAAAGTAAAATTTGAAGATGTATTAAAATACGAACAACCAACCAAATATATAGTTAAATCTACAAAATATAATAACGACTTTAAAACACCTGTTTTAACAGCTGGCAAAGGTTTTATTTTAGGTTATACAAATGAAACAGAGGGAATTTTTACAAATACACCTGTAATTATTTTTGATGATTTTACAACTTCAAGTCAATATGTAAATTTTCATTTTAAAGTTAAATCATCAGCGATGAAAATTTTACGACCAGCAGATAATGTAAATTTAAAATTTTTGTTTTATAAAATGCAAACTATTCAACATAAAAGCGATACACATAAAAGATATTGGATTTCTGAATATGCAAAGCTTGAAATCCCACTCCCACCATTATCAGAGCAAAATTTAATAGTGGCTGAGATAGATAGGAGATTTGCAATAGTGGATAAAACTCTAAATTTGATAGATAAAAGCATTCAAAATGCTAAAAACTTAAAACAAAGTATATTAAAAAAAGCATTTAGTGGAGAGTTAAGGAGTGAAATATGAGCGAAAGTGCATTGATAGGCAAGGTATGGAATTACGCTAGTATATTAAGAGATAGTGGAGTTAGCTATACAGATTATGTAAGCCAGATTACATATTTACTATTTTTAAAAATGGATGATGAGAGAGAGAAATTTTTGGGCGTTGCGTCGCTTTTGCCTTCTCATTGTAAATGGCAAAATTTGTCAAATTTAGATGGAAGTGAGCTAGAAACTGCTTACACCAATGCCTTAAACACTCTATCAAAGCAAAGTGGCATAGTAGGCACTATATACCAAAAAGCTCAAAATAAAATCAACGAACCAGCCAAACTAAAACGGCTAGTAAGCTTAATAGATAATGAAACTTGGCTAGGCTTAGATGTAGATATCAAAGGGGCGATTTATGAAGGGTTATTACAAAAAAACGCCACTGAAACCAAAGGCGGAGCGGGACAATATTTTACCCCAAGAGCGATAATCAAAGCCATAGTAAGCGTGATGAAACCACAAATTGGTATGAGTATAAATGACCCAGCGTGTGGAACTGGCGGATTTTTACTAGAAGCGTATGAGTATATGAGAGCTAGTAGTAAAGATAAAACCAAGCTAGAAAATCTAAAAACAAAAGCACTAAGTGGCACCGATATTTCGCCACTAGTTACTAGTCTATGTGCGATGAATTTATATTTACATGATATAGGCGGTGATGAGAGTCCAGTAAAAACAAGCGATAGTCTTTTAAGTCTAGGCGATCAAAGATACGATATGGTACTGACAAATCCACCCTTTGGCAAAAAATCATCTACAAAAATTATGGGTGATGATGGTAGCGTAAATACTCAAAGCGAAAGCTATGAAAGAGATGATTTCATAGTAAGCACTTCTAATAAACAGATAAACTTTTTGCAACATATAATGAGTGTGTTAAAAATTGGTGGCAAAGCAGCTGTTGTTCTACCTGATAATGTGCTATTTGAAGGTGGAGCTGGCGAGAAAGTGAGGCAACGACTTTTAAAGGATTTTAATCTACATACGATTTTGCGTCTGCCTACTGGGATTTTTTACGCACAGGGAGTAAAGGCAAATGTGCTATTTTTTGATAAATTAACTCCAAGTAATGAGCCTAAAACTACTCAAGTATGGGTATATGATCTAAGGACAAATCAAAATTTTACTCTTGTAGAAAATCCACTAAATGATGAGAGTTTGACTGATTTTATCCAATGCTATGGCGATAATCTAGCTCAAAGAAAACAAAGTGAGAGATTTAAATGCTTTAACATAGATGAGATATTAAAGCGAGATAAAACAAACCTCGATATATCGTGGATAAAAGAACAAAGCGTAATAAATAGCGAAAATATAGCAAGTCCAGATGAGATATTAGAAGAGATAAAAGCAGATATCGCTGCGGCGCTGGGTGAGCTTGAGCAGATTAAGGTTTAAAAATAATAAAGTAAAGAGCAAATTTTAACTTTTTAGCTCTTTACTTAGCATTATATTATCTGTTGTAAAATACTAAATCATTTTAACAATAAGGATAGATATGTTAAATCTTCTTTTTAAATCACTTTTTGCGCTTATTGTGCTTATTATTTTTATTGCTGGTGTTGTTTTTGATGCTAAGTTTTTATCACAAGATCAGTTTAGTGATAAAGAGCTTAAATTTAATCGCACAATTACACAGAGCGTGGAGTTTATCCCAGATCAATTTAGTGCAAATATTAGCTTAGAATCTACAAATGCTTTGCGTACAAAAGCCCAAATAGCTCCAAATGAGCTAGAAATTATCACTGCTACACTTGATAAGGCGTTAAAATTAGCCAAAGATAGCCAAATTTGTAAAGCTTCTACCTACTCAATAAATCCAAGCTATAGCTACAACGATGGTGCTAGAATCATCACCGGACAGCTTATAAACTTTGATATTGGATGTAAATTTGATAAAAATAGCATTGATAAATATGATAACTTAATTACTCAATTAAATACGCTATTAAAAAACAATGAGTTTATAAGCATTAATCTACCAGCCATAACTCCATCAGTATCAAATGCCATATCAACACAAAATAACGAGCTACTACACATTAAGGTATTAAATAGCGCTATACAAAAAGCACAGCTTTACTCAAATGAGCTTGGTAAAAATTGCGTATTAAATAGCGTTGATTTTACTGGAAC
>NZ_JAGCNF010000107.1 GCF_017646085.1 Campylobacter sp.
ATATAGCAGCAATCAATCAAATTTAGATCAAAGATCAATCACAAAAGATTGTCACATTGATAATTTAACTCTTAATAACGATTATGGTAAGCGTATGCACGCACTTATATCAAGATTATATAAAATTCCACGAAGTATCACAGGAAAGGGCTTTAGGGATAGTCTTGATATTATTGATGAGAGTGTTGGAGGTATTTTAGAGCGATTTAGTATCCCAAGCGGTACGCAGGTTTATGATTGGAGAGTTCCGCCTGAATGGGTGATAAATGATGGTTATATCATAACGCCAGATGGTGATAAAATTTGCGAATTTAAAAAGCATAATCTACATATTTTAAACTATTCAGCACCAATTGATATGCGTCTAAGCCTAGATGAGTTAAAGCAGCATATCTATACAATCCCTCATATGCCAACTGCTATTCCATATGTAACTAGCTATTATGAGCGTAGATGGGGATTTTGTATGTCTGATGAGCAGCTTGGTAGTCTAAAAGATGGTGAGTATCACGCATTTATAGATAGCAAATTTAAAGAAGATGGTGAGCTAAATTACGCTCAAATCATTATCCCATCGACGATTAAAAATGATAAAGAGATATTAATCTCAGCCTATTTATGCCATCCACAAATGGCAAATAACGAACTAAGCGGTCCGGCAGTTTGGTGCGAGCTGGTGAAATTTGTTAAAAATCTAAAACATCGTAGATATAATTATAGATTTGTCATAGCGCCTGAGACGATTGGATCTATTTGCTACATTAATCGCAACTTTGAAACGCTCAAAAGCAAAGTAGTAGCTGGTTTTGTGCTTAGCTGCATTGGTGATGATAGAGATTATAGCGTAGTTTTAAGCCCTGATGAGAATAGCCTAAGCGATATAGCTACGCTTCACACCATAAAGCATATAACAAATAATCCAAAAATTTACCCATTTTTATATCGTGGAAGCGATGAGAGACAGTATAATACTCCAAATTTAAATCTTGGTATTACGACAATTTGTAGAAGTTTATTTGGCGAGTTTGATGAGTATCATACTAGTTTAGATGATTTAGATTTTGTAACACCTACTGGGCTTGAAGGCGGATTTAATTACGCTAGAAATTTGATTGAAAATCTAGAGATTAATACCAAATATCAGCTTGCAACCACTTGTGAGCCAAATTTAGGCTCTCGTGGGCTTATGAGTACGCTTAGTCGTAGTGGTATACACGATCATACTATCTTAAATTTCTTAGCCTATTGTAATGGCAAAAGAAGCGTTATAGAGATAGCAAATATTTTAGGCGTAGAGGCTAGGAGCTTAAAGCCTATAATAGACAAATTGCTTGAATTTAAACTAATAAGGGATATATGTGAAAGAGATTAAGGAGCTTTTTGTAGATATTGGTAAAGTAGATGTTGATGAGAGTTGTGCTCATTTATTAGCTAATGGTGTGATAGATAGCCTTGATATCATAGCTCTTGTAGGGGCCATAGAGAAAAAGTATGGCAAAAAATTAGATATTAAATATATCCAAGCTGAGAATTTTATCAATTTTGCTACACTTAAAGCGATGATTGATGAGTATTTAAAAGGATAGATAATGGGATTTTCAAAAGAGTGGAATGAAATTTATATAAATAACCAGCAGCTTTCTATCTGGCCATGGGATGAGGTCATCGCACTAACACATAGAAATTTTAAACAAAAAGATGGTATGGTAGTTTTAGAGCTTGGCTGTGGTGCTGGGGCAAATATACCATTTTTTGCTTCCATTGGTGCACAGTATTACGCTATCGAAGGAAGCGCTCATATAGTAGAGCGTCTGCAAAATAGCTTTAAAAGTGATAAAATTCATATAATATGTGGAGATTTTACTAAGGATTTTGGATTTGAAGAGATTATTGGCAGAGTAGATTTAATCATAGATAGAAGTGCTGTTACACATAACTCTACAGAGTCTATTAAAAATGTAGTAAAACTAGCTAATCAATATCTAAAACCAGGCGGAAAATATATGGCATTTGACTGGTTTGCTACTGATTGTGATACATATAAAAATGATGAAAAAATCAAAATCGATGATAATACCTTTGTATTTAATAGTGGGTATTTTGCAGGTCTTGGGAATGTGCATTTTTCAACTCCAGAGCATATTAAAGAGCTATTTGCCAAATTTAGCTTAGATTATTTAATCAATAATGTAAAAGAGCAGCTCCAACCAGAGCTAAAACGCAGCTCATCATATACATTTATAGCGACTAAACCACTATGAGTATAAAAGCTATAGAAGCATTTGCTAGTCTAGGAGTTAGCAAGGGTGATATACTTTATGTAGCTAGTGATGTTACAACATTTGTAATGGACGCTATGCAAAATGGTAAAAGTATAGATGAGTGTCTAGGCGAGTTGGTTGATGGCTTACAAGAGCTAGTAGGAGAGAGCGGGACGCTGATGTTTCCTATATATTCATGGGCGTTTAATAAGGGGCAAACCTTTGATATCCGCCATACAACTGGATCGACTGGAGCGTTAGCTAACTGGATATTAAAAAACCGCCCCGAATTTAGCCGTACAGCTCACCCGATTTATTCATTAATGGTTTGGGGCAAGGATGCTAAAATGCTTGCTAGCCTCAATAATATCAATGCCTTTGGGAGTTACTCGCCATTTGGTTATATGTATAAATTTGATGCGAAAATGGCTTTTTTTAATGTAGCAATCAATATGGGAATTACATTTACACACTATGTAGAAGAGGCCTTGCAAGTGCCATATCGCTATTTTAAGCCTTTTACGGCTGGATATATTGATGCTAATGGGGTAGAGACTAAGAGAACTTATGTGATGTATGTTCGTGCTGCTGAGGTAAATTCTAAAAAAAATATGCCAAATAGCTTTTATGAGAGTATTTTAAAGGAAGCTAAATTTGATAATTACTATATCAAATTACTTGGTTCTTGTGATACTTTTAGAATCACAGCTAATGATTTATTAAATAATGGCGGTAAAAATCTTTATACATTTATTGATTATGAGCTTGATTGGAATAAGGGGGTATTTGCTAGTGAAAAATAAGATATTTAAGGTGGCGTGATGATTAGCAATATTTATGAATTTCTAGATAAAAGTGTAGCAAAATATCCAAATAAAACACTATTTGTAAGTGGTAAGAATTGTATTAGTTATCTTGAATTTAGCCATAAAAGTAGCGCTTTGGCTAGCAAGATTTTAGAATTTGGGTTAAATAAAAAGCCAGTTTTAATAATCTTGCCAAAATCCATCGAAGCACTTATAGCAATGTTTGGCGTGGCTAGAAGTGGAAATTTTTATAGTATTATAGATGAGAAAATGCCATTTGAGCGAGTGCAAAAAATTATAAATATTTTAAAACCTGCACTTATTATCACAGCAAGAGATTTGGGTGCTAATAATTATGATATTCCAATGATTTATAGCGATGAATTTGATAGCTTTAAGCCAAATTTATCACTACTTAATAGAGTTGAGATTATTGATACTGATTTGCTTTATGTGCTATTTACTAGCGGAAGCACAGGTGAGCCAAAAGGTGTGAGTATCAGCCATAAAAGTGTGATTGATTATACATTTTGGGTTAGCAAAACTTTTGATGTTGGAAGTGATGAAATATTAGTAAATCAAGCACCATTTTATTTTGATAACTCAATTTTAGATATCTTTACTGCGGTTAGATGTGGAGCGACTTTACATCTTTTATCTACTTTTGAATTTGCCTTTCCAGCTAAAGTAGTGGAGTATTTAAAAACTCACGGTGTTACAATGATATTTTGGGTCCCTAGCGTACTGATATACTTTGCTAATACAGGAGCGTTAGAAAATCAAGAGCTAAAAACACTTAAAAAGGTGCTATTTTGCGGTGAGATAATGCCAAATCGTCAGTTAAATATCTGGAGAAAAGCCTTGCCAAATGCGCTTTATGCTAATTTATATGGGCCAACTGAGATAACTGATGTGTGCTGCTATTATGTGTGTGATAGAGAATTTGGCGATGATGAGCTACTACCAATTGGCAAAGCGTGTAAAAATACACAAATTTTACTTTTTGATGAGGATAATAACCTTATTACTCAGCCATTTATCAAAGGTGAATTATGCGTGCGTGGTAGTAGTCTTAGCCTTGGGTATTATGGCAATAGGGCTAAGACTGAGCAAGTATTTATCCAAAATCCACTACATAATAATTTCTACGACCCAATTTATAAAACTGGCGATATTGCAGCTTATAATGAGTATAATGAGTTAATATGCTATGGTAGGTTAGACTCTCAAATCAAGCTAAATGGTCATAGAATTGAGCTAGGCGAGATAGAAGCAGCGCTAAATTCACACCCGCAAATCAAGCGTTCAGCGTGTAAATTTACTGGTGAGAAAATTGTAGCGTTTTATGAAGCTAGTAGAGATATAGATGAAATTAGAGAGTTTTTAAGTAAAAAAATTCAAGAGTATATGATCCCAAAAATATTTATAAGATTGGATAAATTTGCTCTAAATGCTAATGGCAAAATAGATAGAAAGGCGCTTGATGATAAGCTTTGAGAGTATTATAGTAATTGGTCAAGGAAAAGTAGCTAAAGAGTGCGCTAGAATCGCTGGAGATAAATTTGATAATGTTAAGCTTTTAGATGTTAATGAAATTTCAAATTTAGATGAGTATTTTAATTCCTTAAAAAGCCATCTAATAATTAGCGCAAATAATACCTATATATTTAAGCCCAGATGCGTAGAAAATAACGCTATAATCAACTATCACAACGCTTTGCTTCCTAATCACCGTGGAGTAAATGCTCATATTTGGGCGATATGGTGCGGTGATGAAAAAAGCGGAATTACATGGCATAAAGTCGATAATGGTATAGATAGCGGTGAGATACTTATCCAAAAAGAGATAGATATAGAAAATATGAGTGCTAAAGAGCTATTATTAGCTCAGCATATGTTAGCAATATCTAGCTTTAGTGAGTTAGTAGATGTAGATTTTGCTCCATTATGCCTGGTTGCAAATGACCCAAAAATCTCTCAAATGCATAAAAAATCAGAATTGCCAAATGGTGCTATATTAAATTTAGATTGGCAAAGCGATATGATAATGAGATTTTTGCGAGCATTTGACCTTGGTATTTTTGCTAATATCTCACGCCCAAGAGTAATGCACAAAGGTGAATTAGTAGAGATTGACTGCTATGAAATAGACCCAACAGAGATAAAAATCACATTAAAAAATCAAGAAAATTTAATTATCAAAAAGGATTAAAATGCAAGAGATAAAAGAGTTATTTGTAGCCATTGGCAAACCAAATGTAGATGAAAATATGCAAAATCTACTAAGTGATGGGATTATTGATAGTATGGATGTTATAATGCTTGTAGTTGAGATAGAAAAGCGTTATAAAAAGCCGCTAAAATCTGAGTTTATTATCAATGAGTGCTTTGAGAGTTTTGAAGCGATTAGTGCAATGATAGATAAGGCAATGCAATAAACCCCCCCCCATTGGCATTATTAGAATTTAATAGCAAAATTTATAGCTATGATGATCTGGTGCGCCGCTTAAGAGATATTGGTATAAAAGATGGCGATACTCTTTGTGTGCATACAGAGCTAATCACGCTAGGTAGGCCGCTAGTAGGCAAGGATGAGTTTTTAGGCTTAATTGTACGGGCGTTTTATGAGGTTATAGGTAGGGCTGGGACATTGATTATGCCGACATTTACCTATAGCTTTTGTAAGAATCAAATTTATGATAAACGCCATTCTAGAAGCACAATGGGGCTATTGACTGAGTATTATCGTCATTGTGATGGTGTGGTGCGAACTGATGATCCGATATTTTCCTTTGCTATTAGTGGGGCAAATGCGAGTGAGTATCTAGGCCGTACGCCAACATGCTTTAGCAAAGGTTGTGTATATGATAAGCTGCGTCAAAATGGTGGCAAGATCGTGCTATTTGGTCTTGAGCATTTAGGCTATACTTTTACGCACTATTTAGAAGAACAAATCGGTGTTAGTTACCGCTATTTTAAGCGTTTTAGCGGTATGATGATAGATGAAAATGGCGTGCAAACTCAGCAAGAGATTGATTATTATGTCAGATATCTAGACCGAACTTCAGAGATGTCAGTGCCTAAGCAAATAGAGATACTAAAGCGCTCAAATAACTTTAATCTAGCGCCATTTGGTGGGGCTATTATTGTAGCTATAGATGCTCAAAAATATTATGATGAGACATATAAGGCAATAATGGAGTCTGAGAGTAATATATTATAACTATGAGAATAAGGCGATTTAATAAAAACATCTGTTTATTAAATTGCCTTATCTATGCTTATTATTGCAATGACTAAAAGCTTAGCCATTGCAAATATTTAATTGAATTTAAAATTTAAATTCACTGATTTTATCCCTTAAATCCTCTGCTTTATGCTCTAGTGTATCAGAAACTGAGCCAATTTTATCCATTGAATTTGAGATATTTTGTAGTCTATCATTTAGCGTTTTATTATTACTTAGTAGGTTATTGGTTTTATCATTTAACTCTTTTGAACTAGCCATTGTTTGGGTAGCTAGGGCGATGATATGATCAATTCTATCATTTGCCGTTTGGATTGTATTTTGAATATTTTGCGCTTCATCGACAAATGTTGTAAAATCTCTTGAAGTTTGTGTGATTTTTGAGCTTACATCATCAATTGACCTAGTAATAGCATTGATAGTTATATCAATCTCATCTAGAGATTTGCCAGTTCTCTCAGCTAGCTGTCTAACCTCATCAGCAACAACTGCAAAGCCACGACCATGTTCGCCTGCTCTTGCTGCTTCGATGGCAGCATTAAGTGCAAGAAGGTTGGTTTGATCAGCGATATCTGATATAGTTGTTAGAATATTTTTAACATTTTGAGCATCACTATTTAGCATCGAGATGTTAGTTAATAGCTCTTGTTGGCGACTTGCATCAAGCGTTACTAGCTCAGAGAATTCAGATATAACACTAGAGGTTGAGCTTAGTTCATTTTTAGCTGTAATGATATCGTTCATTGTATCATTGCTCTTTAGGGCATTATCGCTTAGGCTATCTTCTACGCTGTGGCCGATTATTTGTGAATCTTTTGATAGTTTAAAGCCCTCTTGAGTATCGTTTTGAATTACTTTTGACTCGCTTAGTAAGTCATTTGCAATTTGTAGATTTTGTTGAATTTGTCCATCAAGCTGACCAAATAGCTGTCTAATAACTCTTAAAAATCCTTCGATTTGTTCATAGATTAGCCCGATTTCATCACTGCTTTTATTTAAAATATTACTAGGTCTAATATCTTTTGTTTTTTGGACATATACTAGATAGTTTAGGATTTTAGCAATTCTGCTATTGATATTATGGATTATAATGTAGCTAAATCCAAATGTAGCAATAAACGCAAAGGCTAATATACCAATTGAGAAAACAAGTACATCAATATTGCTTTTTCTTATCTGATCTATATCTTTGATTAATCTAGCTGCTAGTCTATCTTCTATCTGTTTTAAGATATCAATCTTTTTAGTTATGGTTGCAAACCAGTATGTACCATTAGTTTCAAATCCGCCAGTAAATGCATTGTTCATAGCTACAGCTCTCATACGTTCGACTTCTTGAAAGTCTTTATTTCCGCTAGTTATATTGTTGTAGTGGATTAGTTCTTCAGGGACTGCATATTTTTTAAACTCTTCTATATATAGATTTTGAGCTACGACTAGTGATATAAATTTGTTGTAAATTCCATCACCAAATTTATCAGCTGAGAATGTATTTGATAAAACTGCTCTTTCTTGACCAGCATTTTCTTTAGCATTTATAAAGCTTACAAATGCAGTTAAAGAGCGGATTATTTCGTAGTTATTTGAGATATTAGAGATTACTACTATATTATTGATTAGTTTTGAGATAGTATTTGTATAGTATCCTAAAACATCGCCTACTTTAACATTAAAATTATCTACGCCTCTTCTTATGGATTGGATATTATTTAATGCATTTACTGTATCTTTTATAGAGTCTCTAAGCTCAACTGGATATGCATCTATTTCAAATTCAGATAGATCGTCATTAAGCTTATTTATCTCTTTATCGCTTAGTTGGCGTTGGTTTAGTAGAATTTTTTTAAAATCCTCACTTTTACTACCTAGATATCCTGATGATGAACCTCTTTCTTTTTGTAATTCATGTATTACAAGTGAAATTTGAGATGAGAGCAAGATTCCATCTTCAAGTAACTGGGTGCGTTTGTAGGTATCGTACTCTTTATTAATGAGATTGCCAGCTATTATCATAGCGACGATGAGTGGAATGACGATGAGAATAAGCATCTTATTCTTAATCTTGAAATTGTCAAATATTGACATATTTTATCCTTTCAAAATATGAATTAATTCGTCTGATATTTTACTATTAATAAATTATTTTTAGATTAAAATTTGGGATTTGAGATTAAAAAAATTATTTTTTATGAGAGAATTTGGAGTTTGATAGTATTTTGATTGTATTATTATATAATTATTATTGATAGTTAGTATCGTTTAGCTTTGATGCTGCTTAGATTTTGGCATAGATTACTACGCCAAAATTTTACTCTACTAAGATTATAAGCAAAATCCATCATCTACAATTATATTTTGTCCATTAATAAACTCACTATAATCACTAAGTAAGAATATTAAAGCCCCGCAAATATCGCTTGGATCTAGCATACCTTTATTTAGGCAGACATCTTTATATTGGTTTAGAAATATCTCATTTTGATTGTCTAGTATTCCGCCTGGGCTTATACAATTAACTCTAATATTAGCCCCTTTTAGATATTTAGCTAGGTAGCGGCTAAGATGAATAACTCCAGCCTTAATAGCACTATATGCTACTGGAGAGCTCATTTGTGTGCCTTTATAGGTTTGAAATTTAGGTGCTACTACGCCTTGAATAGATGAGAGTGTAATAATATTGCCATATCCTTGTGATTTAAAAAATTTAGCAAATCTTTGCATAACTAAAAATGCTCCACCAAGTTGAAGATTGGTATTAGCGCAAAAATCATCATACTCTACATCAAAAAAGTGATTAGAAAAGCTTTTTGTTCTTGGGTAGGCTGAATTTACTATAGCATCTATTTTGCCATATTTTTGACTAATTAATTCTATTAGATTATCAAGCGAATTTTTACTAGTGATATCAGTATGGATAAACTCACAATCTAGTTCTATGTTTGGCCTGTTTATATCTGCGTTTATTACAGTAGCGTGATTTTGTATAGCCGATTTTACAAAAGCTTTGCCGATTAATCCTGAACCGCCAATTATTATAACTACTTTATCTTTAAGCATTTTTACTCCTTAAAATATGCTCTACTATCATAAAATCAAGCTCATCATCTATATCAATGCTACGATTTGCAGGCATTACATATAGTCCAGTTTTAGGTAAAAATAGAGTATCATTATTTAATAAAACTAAAGATTTCCATATATAAATTGAAGCGTTCATATCATATGTGGCTGGAGCATCTTGGCGGCGTAGAATTTGATTTGGTAGTGTTTTGCTAAGATTTATTTTACCATCTATCTCTTCTATAAGATTAAAGTATGGGCTTCTACGACTTGGTGTAGCAGTAATAAGAATATCATTATCATCACGCATAAACTGCTCAAAAGCCATATTAATATCACTAGGAAGGCGAAGTGGTGAGGTAGCATCAAGATCTATGATATAATCAAATTTACGCTTATAATATTCTTGACTTTTTAGCAATGCATCACGGATTACAGCTAGTTTGCCAGCAGTATCACTAGCTAGAGCGCTATCTCGTTTGAAAAATACCTCCGCTCCATATTTTTGCGCTGTAGAGGCTATCTCATCACTATCAGTGCTAACTACAATATGCTCAAATAAACCGCACTCTTTGGCTTGATTTATCGTGTGAGCAATTAGTGGAAGACCAGCAATTGGGCGGATATTTTTATTTTTAACACCCTTGCTACCGCCTCTAGCGCAAATGGTACATAGTATATCACTCATATGTTTTCCTTTTGAATTTGATCTATTAGTCGCATTGTATCCATAGCTTGAGAAAATGTACATATATGATTTTGCAGATTTAAAGCATCTATATGCATCGCTTTAAAAGTATCGTTTCTTTGTAAATTTGGTTTTTGTATTTGAGTTATTTTTCCATCTTGATCTGCTATTTTAAGTGTATTTGTGATGAGGTCAAGATGATAGGTATTATTATTTGTCTCAATTAAAATTTGACGATATGGTGTTTTGCTTAGATAATTTAGGCTGATATTTATTAAAGTCTTATCGCATTTAGCTAAAATCATACAAATATCATCGCTAGTGATATTTAAATTTGATACTTTGGCTTGATAAGATTTAATCAATTCTAATTTAGAATCGCATAAAAAGCTAAGATAGTCAATCTCATGACTAAGATCTAGCAAAACGCCCCCACCAAGCTCCTTTTTAGCGCTATATGAGCTAGTATATTTTCGTTCTCGCCATGATGGCAAATATTGACCGCAGCGTGCTTCAATAGTTAAAATATCGCTTGGATTTAGCATATTTTTTAGCTCTAAAATTAGTGGATGAAAACGCAGATTATACCCAATAAAAATCTTATTATTTGGATTAAAATCTCTAAATTTATCAAATAATGGCTTTTCACAAAGTATTATTTTATTACAGACATTTAAATCAATATAGCTTAAATGTTTAAAATGCAAATATGTAGGCGAGGCAATGATAAAGTAATCAAACTGATTTATATCTACTGTTTCAAGCTCTTTGTAGCATTCTATGTCAGCAATCTCTTGCGATGAAATAGCGCTGATGCTAAGCCCCATTGAACGCAAAACATCAGCATGGCGACGGCCGATTGACCCCATAGAAAGTATAAGCGCTCTCATGAGAAAATCTCACTATAAAGCTCATTTGCTAGGTTATACTCTTCGATTCTGCCTATATCTAGCCACTCTTCTTTAATTAGATAAGCTTTTGGATTTTGATTTTTAGTAGCTAAAGAGTTAAAAAGATCTGGCATATCTAGATACTCATTTTTTGGAATAAAATTTAGTATTTGCGGGTTTAACATATAGATTCCAGCACTTACATGGAATTTTTGGCGTGGCTTTTCAGTGATAGATTTGATAGTATTATCATCTAAATTTACCACTCCATATGGGACTTGCATCTCATATTCTCGCACACACATTGTAGCAACAGATTTGTGAGCTGTATGATAGTCGTGAAGTTTGGTAAAATCAGTATTTGTTAGCAGGTCGCCATTCATTACAAAAAAATCATCTTTTGGTGGATTTATCAAGCTTAGCGCCCCAGCTGTACCAAGGCGTTTATCTTCAAAAACATAGCTTATGTTTGCACCAAATTTCTTGCCATCGCCAAAGTAGTTTGTGATAATCTCAGCCTTGTAATTGACACAAATAATAAAATCACTATATCCATTTGCAAGAAAGCTTTCTATGATTGTTTGTAGAATCGGTTTTGGACCTACATGAAGCATTGGCTTTGGAATTTGATTAGTTAGTGGGCGAAGCCTTGTGCCTAATCCACCAGCCATTAATATAACCTGGTTTGGCTTTTTAAAGTTTGGCTCATAGATATTAACAATAGCAGTTACGATATCATTTTCATCGATAATTGGAATGTAGCGTATATTTTTAGCTTTGGCTTTAGCAATGATAGCTGGAGAGATATGCAAAGAGTGCGAAACTATAGGCTCGCGATAGTATAGGGATTCAATGCTTTGAGTTAGCTCCATTGAGCTTAATAATCCTCGCCTAATATCACCATCGCTAATTGTACCTAAAAGTTTGCCATCGTTATTTACAACTAGCGCCATTTGGAGTGCGCCACTATCTATTATTTTAAGAGCCTCTTTTATACTGCTAGTTGGGCTTAGCTTTAGAGAGTTTATATTCATATTATGGCCTTTTTGAGGTAGAACCCCCCCCCAATTTAAAGTCATACCAAATCCTTAAATCTTTTGACTGTGATATCTTTTAAATTTATATTTTTTAGCACTTTGACTATGGTTTTACTAGGCTTTGAGTCGCCATATGGATTTTGTTTTTTCTGGACTATTTTTTGAAATTTTGGACTATAGGCAAGTTTTATTGCTTTTAAAATTTGCGCCTTTATAGGCTTGATATCTATGATGCTTGGTGCTTTTAGTCTGCCATCTTGTCTTGGGCCTATATTTATGGTCGCAACTCCCATACTAGGGGCCTCTAGCAATCCACTAGAACTATTACCTAAAATTATATCTACATGCTTAAGTGCACTTAGGTATCTTAGGCTTCCAAGGGAGGCAAAGGCGATACAATTAGGGCGAGATTTGACATATTCATCTATCATTTTATTTATAGCTATTCCACCAGCATCGCTATTAGCTTTTGTAAAAATTATATTTGTATCTTTTAGTTCATTTAGTGCTTTTAAAATCTCTTTAAAATCTTTTTTATTATCTGTTTGAGTAGTAAGTGGATGGTAGGTTACTAGGATATTTTTTTTATTTAGGTTAAATTTAATTGAGTCTTGAAATTTGGCCTTATTTAATAGCTTTAACCTTTTTATATTTTCAATTCCCATACCGCCAACATTAAAGATAAATTTAGGATCTTCGCCTAATTGAGCTACTCTTTTAGCATACTCTTTATTTGCAGTAAAATGGATATGCGACATCTTTGTAATACTATGCCTAAATGACTCATCAATAGCCCCAGCGCTGAGTTCCCCACCGTGAATGTGAGCTATTGGAATACCTAATACTAGGGCCGCAGATGCCGCGCAAAATATCTCATATCTATCGCCTAAAACTACAACAATATCAGGAGCTAGTTCGCTTAAGGCTTTGCCAATCTCGCTAGTAGCTACTCCCATAGATTTGCATACACCAAGAGCATCATTGGCAAAATTTAAAATATCAACCTTTTTATTGATATTAAACTCATCTTGAATTTGTAAATATGTATTGCCAAAATCACTTCGCAAATGGCTACCTGTTACGATTAATTGAAGTTGCAGACTTTTGCTGATGCTAAGCTCTTTAATCAGCCAGTAAAGTAGACCATATTCAGCTCTTGATCCAGTTATTACGCATATTTTTCTCATATTATCTCATCTTTTTTATAATTTTTTTGTGCTGGAGTTCCTATTATTTCATCCCATTTCATTGGGCTAATTCCTGCTGGCGTGGTACGTTTTGTAGTGATATTATCATCGGTAAAAATTTCGCCTTTTTTAATATCAAATTTAGCTACGATAGATTTTCTAGCAATGTTTATATTTTTTATCTCGCTTGGGCTTGGGCTTTTTATTCCATCGCCTAGGGCTAACTCAATTGCTCGAATTCCAGCTACCATTTGAGCTAATTCGTTTGGTTCTAAACTAGCTTTGTGATCTGGGCCTGACTGAGTCTTATCTAGGGTAAAGTGTTTTTCAATTACGCTTGCCCCAAGTGCAACTGCTGCAATTGGCACAGCAACTCCTAATGTGTGATCACTATAGCCAAATTTAACTCCAAATTCAGCCCCAATACTAACCATTGCTTTTAGATTAACATCGCAAAAAGGTGTAGGATATTCAGTATTTGCATGCAAAATTGTGATATCTTCTAGTGCTACATTGGTAGTAAGAATATTAAAAGCGTCCCAAATCTCAGCCATTGTAGCCATTCCAGTTGATAAAATTATTGGCTTTTTAAATTTAGCAATAGTACGAAGTAGCGGTAGATTTGTTAGTTCGCCACTTGGGATTTTAAATTTGCTCAGACCAAGCTCAAAAAGTAAATTTGCTGAATCAATATCAAATGGAGTAGATAAAAACTCAATTCCAATATTTTTGGTATGCTCTATTAGCTTAGTATGAGATTCAATGCTTAGCTCAAGGGCTTTTAACATCTCATATTGGCTTTGTTTAGAATCTGTAGTTTGCTTTTGATAGTCTGCCTTTAAAGCAGTTTTGCTAACTAAATTTTCAGCTTTAAAGGTTTGAAATTTAACAGCATCAGCGCCGGCCTTTTTAGCTTCATCTATTAATTTTTTAGCTGTGTTTAAATCTCCATTGTGATTTACTCCAGCTTCTGCTATTATATAGACTTTTTGCATAGCTTACTCAAAGTCACTAAGCTCTAAAGGCTTAGCAAATTTAAGATCTCTTGTAGCTTTTTTGCCAATGGCTTGTTCATAATATCGTGGATGAAGACCTTGAGCTGGGCGAATAGAGCGGATATTTTCAGGGGTTAAAATTTCGCCTTTTTTAATATCTTTTGTTACAAAAAGCGATCTAGCATATTTACGGTTTTGCTCGCTAAAGCTATAATCAACCTTACCAAGGGCTTTATATGCATTTTTAACCGCTTGAGCCATTGCTCTAAATTCATCTTTATTTAGCGAAAATCCGCTATCTTCTCCACCTAAGGCTCTATCAAGAGTAAAGTGCTTTTCAATCACACTAGCTCCAAGAGCTACAGCAGTGATTGGTACTTCTAAGCTCATTGAGTGATCGCTTAGCCCAACCTTTACACCAAGTGGAGCAAATCTAGATATCATATCAGAGATGGTTGCAATATTCATATCTTCTATTTGAGCTGGGTAGTTAGAGGTACATTTTAGGATTGTAATATCGTTATTACCAACACTTTTGCATGCGTCAATTGCCTCGTAAATTTCATCAATTGTGCTAACTCCAGTAGATATTATCATTGGCTTTTTATGCTTTGCAGCATATCGAATAAGTGGATAATCCATCGCTTCAAAAGAGGCTATTTTATAGCGACTAACATTAATGCTTTCTAAAAAATCAACTGCGCTAAAATCAAATGGTGTACTAAAAAACTCAATCCCAATCTCATCAGCATAAGCTTTTAAATCAGCCTGCCACTGCCACGGCGTGTAGGCCTTTTGGTATAATTCATAAAGGCTTTGTCCGGCCCAAAGTCCATCATCTCTAGTCATAAATATCTCATCACGGCAATCAATCGTAATTGTATCTGCTGTGTATGTTTGAACTTTAATAGCATCAGCACCGCACTCTTTGGCAGCTTTGATAATTTTAAAGGCTAAATCTTTATCTCCGCAGTGATTAGCTGACATTTCAGCTATGATAAATGGATTCATGATAACTCCAAATTTGATTTTATAGATTGTATCTAAAAAAGGTCAAAATATAGCTACAAATGTAGAAATTTAATCTAAATTTTAATCCAAATCCAAATCGCCCAAAGATAAGATGGGCAAAAATTTGGTAGTTTTTAGTTTATTTTATAAACTAGCGGGATTTGAATTTGAACGGTTTTATCGTGTTTTGGAAAACTTTTAGCCGCTGCTGTTATCGTAGCTAATGCAGCTTCGTTTAGAGCTTTGTGCTGAGAAGATTTTAGAATTTTTAACCCTTTTAACTCCATATCTTTTGTCCATATAAACTCAACTAATACATTGCCTTGTTGTCTTAGTCTTTTAGCGGTGCGTGGGTATATGTGATTATCATTTATAGCTGATTTTATCGCTGCTAAAAATGGATCTGGTGTAGCACTGGTTATATTATATGTTTGTATTTGTTCTACTGGTTGGGCTTGTGCTACTGGGGCGGTTTGTGCTACTGGGGCGGTTGGTTCTATTTGTTTGGCTGGTTGAGATTTTATAGGTGCTGGTTTTGGAGTTGGCTTTGGTTTAGCTGGAGCTGGTTTTGGGGTTTTGATTGGTTCGATTTTTTGAACTTGTTTTGGTGTCTCAAATTTAGGTGTTTGCACTGGAGCTGGTTTTGGAATTTGTACTATCTGATTTAGGCTAATGCTTTGTGTAGTGATAGCTGGAACGATTGGTTTTAATACATTTAGACCAAACCAAATAAATGGAATAAATAGCATACTAGTTAAGCAAAATGATTGGGTTTTGCTTGAGTAAATTGCTCGCATCATCGTGTTTTCTCCGTAATGATTGAGAAATTTTGGTGATTATTGACCTTTAAAATATCGATAATTTTGACAAAGCTATCAAATTTAGCACCTTTGTCGCTTTTTAATTCAACTACTGTTTGTTTTGGCGTAGCAGCAATTTTAGCCTCAAGGTCGTTAATATCTATGATAGTATCGTTGAGATAAAAGTTATCATTTTGATCGATTATAATGGTAAGCTTTTCTTTGGATTCTAGCGGTTGAGCTGAGCTAGCATTTGGAAGATCAACTTTGATTTGTCCACTAGCAATAAATGTAGAAATGCTAAGCACCATAGCCAAAACAACAAGCATAATATCTATAAATGGGATTATATTTAGCCCTTCATTTTTAGGTAAATTTATCAATTTTACGCCTTATTTGTGTATTGACTAGAGATGAGATTTACCCAGCGTAATAGATAATTATAAGCTATTAGACTTGGTATAGCAACTAATAGACCAAGGGCTGTGGCCTTAAGCGCAAGTGAGAGGCCTAAAACTACACTTTTGACATCAATAGTAGCTGAAATACTCATATCATAAAAGCTAATCATAATACCAATAACAGTACCTAAAAGTCCGACATACGGGGCATTGGAGTAGATTATATATAGGGTTGTTAGATTATAACTTAGAGCATTATCTAGGTCAGTTTGATTTGCATAGCTATCTATATTCACTTTGCGCAAAAACAAAATACGCTCAATCACACACCAACACGCTACAAACGCCATTATTCCAAGGGTAGCAAATATGATGTAATCTATATACTCTTTTAGAAATTCCATTTATACTCCAATTTTCTAAAATATTTTTGATAATTATACTCAATTTAACTTTAAATTAAGATTATAAAAATAGCATAAATTAGGAAATAAATTTGATATAAATTATTAAATATCTTTTGATTTCATAATCTTAAGAATTATTATCATAGTTGAGATGTGATTTTGGAAAATTAGTACGGCATTAATAGCTAAATAATCTATTATAATTATTTTTTTGATATTATTAATTTAAGTGATAAATTTATATTTAGATTAAATTTGAGATTGAAATTTTAATCCCAAATTTAGCAATAAAATAAATTTATTAAAAATACTCTAAAATTACTTAGTATTTTTAATTAGCAACTTTAAAATTGAGCAATCCTTATCAAAATCATCTAGATTTTCTTTGCTATTTTTTATAGTTTCAATGGCTAAAAACTCCCCGCCACGCAGCAATTTCAGCACTCTAGCTAGATCGATACTTCCATCACCAAAATGCATATGCGCATCAAATTTAGAGTTCTCATCGTTATCGCTTAGATGATAAATTCTAGGATTTAGCTCGTTTAATTTAGCAATATACTCATAAGGATTTAATCCTTGATAGTTTGCACTACAAAGCGCGTGTCCAGCATCAAGGCAAAACTCACATCCTACTTCGTCTAAAATTCGCTTAATACTCAAAAAATCTGCCCCTATGCAAAATGCGGTTCCATTGTCCATCGGCACGATATATGGTTTATTTTCGATAGCAAATTTGAGATTTTTTACCATTTTCATCTGTCGCACGCTCTCATCAATGCTTCCACCAATTCCAGGATGAAATACGGTATAAACGGCCTCTAGCTCGCCGCTATAGCGTTTTACTTGTTCGCATAATTCTAGATTATAACGCTGTTTATTAGGATTTGAAAAATCTAACCCACTGCTAAAATGTGGCGCATGAATGGCAAATTTAACACCGCAATCTTTAGCTAAATTTTTCCACAAAGATAGCATTTGCAAGCTATTAGGTACAGCATAAAGTTCTATATAATCATACTCGCCACGCTCATAAAGCTCTTTAGCTGGTGCTATATAATTCTCATTTAAACTCCAAAGCTTTAATCCAATTTTATAGCTCATTTTTTACCTTAAATTTAATCTCTGCCATCTTCCAATCCTCCATTGTATCGATATCTTGCGCTACAGATTCATCTATTATATATGGAATTATATTTTTACCATTTAGTTTTGTACCTTTGTAAAAGTAAAACATTCCTACATCATGATACATAGGCTCTAAATCTTGACTTCTTTTAGATGCGTTTTGCGGCTCTCTATATTCTAAAAAACCATCTTTAATCCTAAATGATCTTTGAATCGGAAAACTAAATTTAACAACAGGAGTAAGTCCATCAGCACCACTTGATTTAAATTTATCATAAGCTAAGCGTAAAATCTCTCCATCTAAAAATGGTACGCACGGATAAACACAACAGACCACAGAAGGCTCAATTCCACGCTTTTTATACTGCTCTAAAACTTCAGTTAATACATCATTTGTAGTCGCATAATCATCTGAGTTTTTAGCAGATCTCATAAATGGTACACTCGCACCAAACTCTCTTGCTACAGTTGCGATTTCATCATCATCAGTTGAGACCATAATCTCATCAAAAATCCCTGAATCTTTGCACGCATCAATAGCATATGCGATCATAGGCTTTCCCATAAATTCTTTAATATTTTTGCGTGGAATTCGTTTTGAGCCACCACGAGCAGTAATAATAGCTAGAGTGTTCATTATAATCCTAGTGTTTTAGCATCAATTAGCATAGGCACACCACGTACAGCACCGGTGGTAAAGATTTTATCAACTTGAGCTTTAAACTTATCAATCTCTTCTTGGCTAATCATTTTAGGCTCTTTGGCATTTGGAGCAAAATATTTTCTTAGGATTTTTATTTTAGCAGTATCGTTTTTAGCACTTTTTGCTTCGTTTAGTATCGCAATAGATTTTTTAATTGCAGGAATACCGTGGTTTGAGACTGGTGCTAGGATTATTTTTAAATTTGCGCTTTTTAGTTTAGCTTCAATCAGCTCTAAATCCTGGCGACAATATGGGCAATCTGGATCTGTAAATAGATATTTTGTCTCTTTGTTTTTATCATTGCCAATTGATATTATACTATCTTTTGGCATTGATTTGATAAGTTCGCCTAGCTTTTTGGTTGCGTTTTCTATGGCAATTTTGACTTGAGCGTTTTCAAAATTTGCTAGATAGCTGATTTTATTTTTAATATCAATCACATCAGGAAATATATAAGTCCCATCGCTATAAAGTGCAATGTAAGCGCTATTTTCACCATCGCTCATTTTGATTTTGATCTCTTCAAAATTTGTATTTGGTAGATTTTTGCGTGAGTCGATTGTGTATTTTAGCTCTTCATCGCCACCTTCAAAAACTTGTAAAATCTCAGCATCGCTAAGTGCGCCAAAAAGCAGGCTTGAACTAAGTAAAGAGCCTATAAAAATTTTTTTCATTAAATGTATCCTTGTTTAAAATGGCTAAGCTAAATTATATGGTTAAATTTTAAATAAAAATCAACAATTTTTAGGACGGTTTTAAGAATTTAGATTAAATTTTTGGTATTTTAGTAGGATAGAATTTACTAATGGTAACATTTTTACAATTTTATTTAATTTTTTTATTATAAATTTTTATTATAAATTTAGTTAAAAATATTTAAACAGTTGAGTTGATACTACCTTTTAAGCACTATTTTACCAATATAAAAAGATTAAATTTATCTTAACTAAAATAAGTAAAATTTATATTTTATGAAAATCGGTATAAATAATTTAAATTTGCAAATTATAAAATTTATTTCTATTTAATTTTAATTATTATAACATTTGACACAAATTAAATTTTCTTAAGGGGTTTTGTTATGAAAAAAACATTACTTTTAGGTTCTGTATTAGTTGCTACATCTGTATTTGCTGCTAGTGATGCTGATCTTTTAAAAGCTGCTAAAGATGCTGGTCTTAAAGCTCTTCCAACAACACAAGCTCAAGTTGATGCAGTATTAAAAGATTTAGGTGTAAAACCAAACAAATTCACAGAAGCAAAAGCTGAATTAGGTAAAAAACTTTACTTTGAACCACGTCTATCAAAAAGTGGCGTAATTAGCTGTAACACATGTCATAATTTAGGTTTAGGTGGTACTGATGGTGTTGCTGCTGCTGTAGGTCACAAATGGACAGTAAACCCACATCACCTAAATAGCCCAACAGTTTATAACTCAGTATTAAATACAACACAATTTTGGGATGGTCGTGCTATGACTTTAGTAGACCAAGCAAAAGGCCCAATCGAAGCTGAACCAGAAATGGCAACTCCAGCTAAGCTCGCAGTTGAAAGAATTGGCTCACTTCCTGAGTATCAAGCTGAATTCAAAAAAATCTATAAAGATGGTGTAACATTTGATAATATAGCTGATGCGATTGCAAGCTTTGAAAGAACTCTTCTTACTCCATCTAAATTTGATAAATTTATGAATGGTGATTTAAAAGCATTAAATAAAGATCAAAAAGCTGGTCTAAAAACATTTATCGACAAAGGCTGTGCAACTTGCCACACTGGCGTAAATCTTGGTGGTTCAATGCAAGCATTTGAAGTAGCTGGTAAATACAAATTTGCTAACCTAGGTGACTTTAAAGGTGATGCAAATGGTATGGTTAAAACTCCAACTCTAAGAAATATCACTGAAACTGCTCCATACTTCCACAATGGTGCAATTTGGAAACTTGAAGAGGCTGTAAAAGAGATGGGAAGCGTTCAGCTTGGTATTGATATTAGTGATGCCGAAGCAAAAAGCATTATTAGCTTCTTAAATGCACTAACTGGCGAAAAACCAAAAATCGTTTATCCACAATTCCCAGTTAGCACAGAAGCTACTCCAAAACCAGAGCTATAATTTAGCAACCGCCCGTTTGGGCGGGTTTTATCTTAAGTTTATTCCAAATTTTATCTCGAGTTTTATTCAAGTTTTAGTAAAAATTTATCTAAATTTTAGTATAATCACGCCTTAATAGCCAAAAAAGCCCCATAAATTTTTTAGCTTTTGGTCTAAGAATGCTTTTTGGTCTTACCAAATTTATAAAGGATAGTTTGATGTATGCAATTATCAAACATGGCGGAAAACAGTATAAAGTTAGCGAAGGCGACTTCCTAAATTTAGACCATTTTAGCGCCGAAGCAAAATCAAGTGTCGAAATTACTGAAGTTCTAGCAGTAAATGATGGCAGTTTAAAGGTAGGTGCGCCGTTTGTAAGTGGTGCAAAAGTTGTTTTAGAAGTAGTATGCGAAGGTAAAGATAAAAAAGTTATTATCTATAAAAAACGCAGAAGAAAAGACTCAAAATTAAAACGTGGTTTCCGTAGAGAATATACTCGCGTAAAAGTTACAAGCATCAAAGCCTAAGGAGTAAAGTATGGCACACAAGAAAGGTCAAGGATCTACCCAGAATAACCGTGATAGTATTGGTCGCCGTTTAGGTGTTAAAAAATTCGGTGGTGAGTTCGTAAGAGCTGGAAATATCATCATTCGCCAAAGAGGTACTGCTACTCACCCAGGCAATAATGTAGGTATGGGTAAAGACCATACTATATTTGCATTGGTTGATGGTTTTGTAAAATTTGAAAGAAAAGATAAAGATAGAAAAAAAGTTTCTGTCTATCCAGCTGCTTAATTTAAGCCCCATTTAAGGGGCTTACTCTTTAATTAATTTATTCCTCATAGCCTTTAGATACAAGGATATCCAAAATGTTTATAGATAGTGCAAGTTTTACTGTAAGTAGTGGTAAAGGTGGGCCAGGTTGTGCTAGTTTTCGTCGTGAAAAGCATGTTCCGCTAGGTGGGCCAGATGGTGGCGATGGCGGAAATGGAGGTGACGTATATTTTATAGTTGATAATAATACTCATACTTTAGCAAACTATAAAGGCAAAAGAGTTTTAAAAGCTGCAAATAGCGTACCTGGACTTCCAAGAAATATGACTGGCAAAAAGGGTGAGAACCTTGAATTAATTGTACCTCCAGGAACTGCTGTGTATGATAATGATAGTGGCGAGTTGTTACTAGACCTTACAACTGAAGGTCAAAGGGAGTTATTTTTAGTTGGTGGAAAGGGTGGTCTTGGTAATATTCACTTTAAAACAAGTGTAAATCAAGCACCTTCAAAGGCTCAGCCAGGACTTCCAGGAGAGACTAAAAATATTAGACTCGAGCTAAAGCTAATTGCTGATGTTGGTCTTGTTGGTTTTCCAAATGTAGGTAAATCTACTCTTATCTCAGCCGTATCAAATGCTAAGCCTCAGATTGCAAATTATGAATTTACCACACTTACACCAAAATTAGGTCTTGTTGAAGTTGATCAGTTTAATGGATTTGTAATGGCTGATATCCCAGGCATTATAGAAGGAGCTAGTGATGGCAAAGGGCTTGGAATTAAGTTTTTAAAACATATTGAAAGAACTAAAGTCTTGCTATATATGATAGATTTAGCAAATTATAGAAGTCTTGAAGAGCAGTTTGAAACTCTAAGATCTGAAGTTGAAAAATTTTCACCTTTACTTGCTAAAAGACGTTTTGCTATCGCACTTACTAGAGCTGATGTAGTTGAAGAAATTGATGAGAAAGTGCAAAGTTTTATATCTAAATTTGGTTTTGAAGCTAAGCAAAGTGGATATAAAATCGATACTTCGCTTCCATATTTTGTAATGCCAATTTCAAGTGTTAGCGGAGAAAATATAAAAGAGCTTAAATTTGGTCTTTTAGAGATTTTAAAAGATGATGCTACAGCCTAAAATCAGGCGATAAATTTAGATAAATTTCGATATAATTCTAGCCCTAAATAATCATAAAAAGGGCTAGAGTGAAACGCATAGTTATAAAAGTCGGCTCACATGTTTTAAGTGATGAGAGTTCGATTAGTCAAAGTAGAATAGATAATCTTTGTGAATTTTTAAGCGATTTAAGTAGTAGATTTGAGGTTATACTAGTTAGTAGCGGTGCAATTAGTGCTGGTCAAGCTAAGCTTGATCTACCAAGAACAAGTGTGGTAAATAAACAAATTTTATCTAGTCTTGGTCAGCCATATTTGATGGAAATTTACTCTAATTCTTTATTAAAGCATGGTAAAATGGCAGCTCAAATTTTGCTTACAGCTGGCGATTTTGACTCTAGAAAGATTACACATCATGCTAAAAATGTAATTAATGGATTACTTAAAAATAAAATTTTACCAATTATAAACGAAAATGACTCTACAGGAATTAGTGAGATAGTTTATGGTGACAATGATAGATTATCAAGTGCGGTGGCGTACTATTTTGATGCTGATTTATTAGTGATATTAAGTGATATAGATGGTTATTATACAGCCGATCCAAGTCTAGATAAAACTGCTACGATAAGATCAGTAGTAACTAATATCGATCAATCTGAATTAACTAAAAATTCGCAAACAGGCTCTAAACACGGTACAGGCGGAATCACTACAAAACTATTAGCAGCTGATTTTTTAATGCAAAATGGGAAAGATATGTTTTTAGCTAGCGGATTTGATCTTAGCGTAGCAAGAGAATTTTTACTAAACTCCAATCAAATTGGCGGTACAATTTTTAAAGGTAAAAAATGAAAAATATAGTTTTTATGGGAACTCCAAGTTATGCTAGTAAGATTTTAGAAGAGATTTATAAGGCTAAATTTAATATTCTTGCTATCTATACTCAGCCTGATAAACCAGTAGGAAGAAGCCAAATTCTAACTCCACCAGATGTAAAAAAATTAGCTATTGATTTAGGAATTCAAGATATAGTTCATCAGCCAAATTCCTTAAGAGAAACTGGGGTTAAAGAGCATATTAAATCACTAAATCCTGATATCATTATCGTAGCAGCTTATGGACAGATTTTGCCACGTGATATTTTAGATATTGCGCCATGTGTCAATTTGCATGCATCTATTTTACCAGCATATCGTGGTGCATCTCCTATACAATCAGCTATTTTAGATAAAAATAATCTAAGCGGAGTTACAGCTATGGCGATGAATGAAGGGCTTGATAGTGGTGATATTTTAGCATTTAGTATTCTTGATATTACTAATATGAACTCATATGAGTTATTTAATAAACTAAGCATAATGGCAGCAAATTTGACTATTAAAGTATTAAATGAGTATAAAAATATTAATCCAATTAAGCAGTTTGATGCTCTTAGTTCAAAGTGTAAAAAGATAAAAAAAGATGATGGTCTAGTTGATTTTAGTGTTGATAGTGCTGGTCAAATTTGGGCAAAATTTTTAGCATATTATGGATGGCCAGGGATTTTTACTAAAAATGGAATAAAAATTTTAGATATAGAAGTAGCAAATTTAAATGGTGGAATTGGCGAAATTTTATCTATTAATGATAATGGTTTTGTAGTTGGTGTAAATAATGGAAGTATTTTAATAAAAACACTACAAGCAGCTGGCAAAAAACCAGTTGATGCAAAAAGTTATTTAAATGGCAAAAGGCTAGGTGTTGGAGATAGAGTATATTTGTGAGTGTCAATCGACACAAACTAAACTAATTGAAGATATAAAATCATTTAAAAAATATCCTCCGTGTGCTATAGTGGCTGATTTTCAAAGTCATGGCATAGGAAGTAGAGCAAATAGCTGGCAAAGTCCAAAAGGCAATTTATACTTAAGCTTTGCAATAGATGCCAAGGATCTGCCAAGCGACTTAGAACCAGCATCTGCAAGTATATATTTTGCCTATATTTTAGTCTTGGCACTTAGAGAAAAAGGCTCAAAATTATGGCTAAAATGGCCAAATGATATTTATCTAGGCGAGCATAAAATTGCAGGTATCATTACGACAAAAATTAAGAGCGTATATGTATGTGGAATAGGGCTAAATTTAAAAAGTGCTCCTAGCTTTGCTAAGTGCCTAGATATAGAGCTTAGTAGGGATTTTATACTAGATTTGTATTTTAAAAGTTTAAATGCTAAGCCGCAATGGAAGCAAATTTTTAGCAAATATTTGATAGAATTTGAATTGTCAAAGAATTTTTGTGTCCATATAGATGAGAAGCCAGTGAGCTTAAGCGGTGCTACATTGCAAAGCGATGGCTCGATAATAATAAATAATAAAAGGGTGTATTCAGCAAGATGAGTGAGGTTATAACCATTGCCAACCAAAAAGGTGGCGTAGGAAAGACTACTACAGCTGTCAATTTAGCAGCTTCGTTGGCTGTGGCTGAGAAGAGAGTTTTGCTACTTGATATTGATCCACAAGCTAATGCGACGACTGGGCTAGGCTTTAAAAGAAGTGATTACGAATTTAATATTTACCATGTTTTAACTGGTAGAAAAAATATCAGCGAGATAATATTAAAAACAGAGCTGCAAATGCTTGATATTGCCCCATCAAATATTGGGCTAGTTGGTATTGAGCAGGAATTTAACGAGCAAAATCGTGACTATAAAAATATTTTAAAAAGCAAGCTAGCAACCATCCGTGATAGCTATGATTATATAATAATCGATAGCCCACCAACGCTTGGGATTTTAACAATTAATGCGCTAACTGCTAGTGATAGCGTTATTATTCCGATTCAATGCGAGTTTTATGCTATGGAGGGTTTAGCACAGATTTTTAACACTGTAAAAGTGATAAAAGAGACAACAAATCCAAAATTAGCCATCAAAGGATTCTTGCCTACGATGTATAGTTCGCAAAATAATCTCTCTAAAGAGACAGTTGCTGATTTGAAAAAACACTTTAGTAATAAGCTATTTAAGGCTGAAAACTGTGAAGATGGGTTTGTCATAATTCCTAGAAATGTTAAATTAGCTGAGAGTCCAAGCTTTGGCAAGCCAGTTATTTTATATGATATAAAATCTAGTGGTTCTTTAGCCTATCAAAAATTAGCTCATTCGATAATGGGGTAAATATGGCACTTGGTAGAGGATTAGACTCCATCTTAGGTGATGTTGAGCAAGCATATAATAAAGAATTACACAAAGAGTTAGTAGCTGATATTGAAATTGATAGAATTGAGCCAAATCCGTTTCAGCCTAGACGAAATTTTAGCGATGAATCATTAAGAGAACTTAGTCAAAGTATCGAGCGTCACGGACTAATTCAGCCAATTATTGTTATTAGAAAGGGTGATAATTTTACACTGATTGCCGGCGAAAGGCGCTTAAGGGCTACTAAACTTTTAGGAGAGGATAAAATCAAAGCAATCGTCGCAAATATCGGCGATAAAAATCTAAGAGAATTAGCGCTAATTGAGAATATCCAAAGAGAAAATTTAAGCCCAATTGAACTAGCAAATGCATATCAAGAGCTAATTAATGAATATAAAATTACCCAAGAGGCTTTAGCGTCTATTGTTAAAAAAAGCAGAACGCAAATAACCAATACTCTAAGACTTTTAGGGCTTGATGAACATACTAAAGAGTTAATAGATGAGGGTAAAATTACTCAAGGTCATGCTAAGATTATGGTTGGTCTAAATAAAGATAATCAAAAACTAGTAGCTGATAGTATAATGGGGCAAAAGCTTAGCGTAAGAGATACTGAAAATTTAGTAAAAAGACTTAAAAATAGCAATCAAAGCAGACCAAGGATAGATTTTGAGGATAGAAAAAATTTAAATTTGCTTAAAGATTTAATTGAAGAACTTGGAATAAAATGTAAAATAAACGGGCAAAAAATTACTTTAAATTTAAATGATAGTAAAAAAATCGATAATATGATAAAAATAATTCAAAAAATTCAGTAGAATTTATTTTTTAATATTGTAAAATACTCGATTAGTTTAATGAAATTACATAAGGAGAACCGATGCTACATATAGATCCGCCGTTGTTGCTGATTACATTAGTGATCTTTTTAGGGCTTATCTTTGTGCTAAATTCCATTCTCTACAAGCCTTTGCTTGGTTTCATTGATGATAGAAATAAATCTATCAAAAATGATGAAGAGAGCGTTAGTAAAAATGCTAGCGATACTGGAAATTACGAAGCCCAAATAGAGAAGATCATAGGTGATGCTAGAGCTGAAGCGCAAGCTAAAAAGCATGCTGCTTTAAGTGAAGCTAAAGAGAGAGCAGCTACTAAAGTTGCTATCAAAAAAGAGAGTTTAGAAGCTGATTTTGACAGCTTTATGGCTGGACTTGCCGATAGAAAAGCTGAGTTAAAATCTAATTTAACCGCTAAAATTCCAGAATTAAAAAGTACCCTTGCTGGTTCTTTATCAAAAATGTAGGAGATTTGTATGAATATTAAATTTATCCTATTATTAGCAGCTCCAATGTTTGCTTTTGGTGCTGGCAGTGGAAGCGGTGAGTATGATATCATTCCTAGGGTGATTAACTTTGTTATATTCTTTTCTATACTCTACTACCTAATAGCTAAGCCAGTTAAAGCTGCATATCATGGCAGAATTAACGCTATTGCAAATAGATTAAACGCTATTCAAGAGAAGCTAAAAGCCTCAAATGCTAAAAAAGAAGAGGCTGCTAAAAAGGTAGAAAATGCTAAAGTTATAGCAAATGACTTAACTCAAGCTATTAAAAAAGAGATAGAAATCATGTTAGTTAAGATAGAAAAAGATACTCAAAATGAGATTGCTATCTTAGAAAAAAGTTATGAAGAACAAAAAGACTTTGAAGAAAGAAAGCTTGTTAGAGCCGTAGTTAGCGAAGTTTTAGATGAGCTATTTGCAAGTGATGCTATGAAAATAGATCAAAATGAGCTTATCAATCTTATTATGAAAAAGGTGAGCTAAATGAGAGAAATAGTAGCCAAAAAATATGTAAAAGCACTAATTTTAGCTTTAGACGCTGATGAATTTAATATAGTAAGTGACGAGATTAGTAAGTTAGCTGCTGCGTTTGGCCTAGATAAATTTAACTACATAATAGATTCGCCAATCATTGATGCGAAGTCTAAAGTTGAGTTTTTGCTAACTTTAGTTAATGATAATAAAAATGAAAAACTTGCTAATTTCTTAATGCTTTTAAGTCATAGAGGTAGATTGCATTTAATTCCAGAAATTGCAAGAGAATTTGAGTATCAAAAAGCTTTAAGAGATGGTAAATTTAAAGGTTTAATCTCTGGAAATATCGAATTAAGCGAAGCTCAAAAGAGCGAGTTAGAGCAGAAATTTTCTAAGAAATTTGATGTAAATGTTGAATTTCAAACTGTAAAAAACGAATTTAATGGTATTAAAATTGAGATTGACGATTTAGGTGTTGAAGTTAGTTTTTCAATCGATAGATTAAAAGCTCAAATGAGCGAATATATATTAAAAGTAATTTAATAAGGAGTAAAAGCGTGAGTGTTAAGTTAAAAGCTGATGAGATTAGCAGTATCATCAAAGAACGCATAGAAAACTTTGATCTTAGCGTTAATATTGAAGAGACTGGCAAGGTTATATCAGTCGCTGATGGCGTGGCAAATGTTTATGGTCTTAAAAATGTCATGGCTGGCGAGATGGTTGAATTTGAAAATGGTCAAAAAGGTATGGCGCTAAACCTAGAAGAGAGCAGCGTTGGTGTTGTTGTTTTGGGTGGTTGTAATGATATTAAAGAAGGAAGTAGCGTAAAAAGACTTGGTAGACTTCTTAGAGTTCCAGTAGGTGATGCACTTATTGGTCGTGTTGTAAATGCCTTAGGAGAGCCAATTGATGGTAAAGGTACAATTGATGCTACTGAGACTAGATTTATTGAAGAAAAAGCTAAAGGCATTATGGCTAGAAAATCTGTTCATGAGCCACTTCAAACAGGTATTAAAGCAATTGATGCTCTTGTGCCAATTGGTAGAGGTCAAAGAGAGCTTATTATTGGCGACCGTCAAACTGGTAAAACTACAGTTGCAACTGATACAATTATCAACCAAAAAGGTCAAGATGTAATTTGTATTTATGTAGCAATTGGTCAAAAACAATCAACTGTTGCTCAAGTTGTTAAAAAGCTTGAAGAGTATGGTGCAATGGATTATACAATCGTAGTAAATGCAAGTGCTAGCGATGCAGCTGCTTTACAATATTTAGCACCATATGCTGGTGTAACAATGGGTGAATATTTCCGTGATAATTCTCGTCATGCGCTCATTATTTATGATGATTTAAGCAAACACGCTGTTGCATATCGTGAGATGTCACTTATTCTTCGCCGTCCACCAGGTCGTGAAGCTTATCCAGGCGATGTATTCTATCTACACTCAAGACTACTTGAAAGGGCAAGTAAGCTAAGTGATAAACTAGGAGCGGGAAGCTTAACAGCACTACCTATTATTGAGACTCAAGCTGGCGACGTTTCTGCATATATTCCAACCAATGTTATCTCTATTACAGATGGTCAAATTTTCCTTGAGAGTGATCTATTTAACTCAGGTATTCGCCCAGCAATTAATGTTGGTCTATCTGTATCTCGTGTTGGCGGTGCTGCACAAATTAAAGCTATCAAAAAAGTATCTGGTACTCTAAGACTAGACCTAGCTCAATACCGTGAATTACAAGCATTTGCTCAATTTGCAAGCGATCTAGATGAGAGTAGTCGTAAGCAATTAGAGCGTGGTCAAAGAATGGTTGAAGTTCTAAAACAACCACCATACAGCCCGCTTCCAGTTGAAAATCAAGTTGTAATTATTTTTGCAGGAAGCAATGGATATTTAGATGATCTTCCAGTATCTGCTGTTACTAAATTTGAAGCTGAGCTTTATCCATATATCGAGGCTAAATACCCAGATATTTTTGAACAAATTCGTAACAAAAAAGCGCTTGATAAAGATATCGAAGAGGCACTAGATAAAGCATTAAATGAATTTAAAGCAATATTTAGCGCTGAATAAGGCTAAAATATGTCAAATTTAAAGGATATTAAAAGAAAGATCAAGAGCGTACAAAACACGCAAAAAACAACAAAAGCGATGAAGCTCGTCTCTACTGCAAAATTAAAAAAAGCAGAAGAGGCAGCTCGCCATTCTCGTGTTTATGCTCTAAAGATCAATGAGGTCTTAAGCGAGATAGCTTATGAGATTAATAAGTTTAAAATCGTTGGCGAAGGTAATAAATTTTTTGACACAGAGGCTAAGGTAGAAAAGGTTGATATAATTTTTGTTACTGCTGATAAAGGTCTTTGTGGAGGTTTTAATATCTCAACTATTAAAGCTGTAAGAAATATGATAGATGAGTTTAAATCTAAAAAAGTTAAAGTTCGCTTAAGAGCTGTGGGTAAAAAAGGTATTGAATTTTTCAATTTCCAAGGTATTGAGATTTTAGAAAGTTACCGTGGCGTAAGTTCAGCACCTACATATGAGAAAGCTCAAGAGGTTATTAAAGTAGCTATTGATGATTTTTTAGCTGGAGTAACTGATAAAGTTATTTTAGTTCATAATGGCTATAAAAATATGATTTCTCAAGAACTAAGGGTAAATACAGTAGTTCCAGTTGAACCACCAGTGATTGAAGATAATCAATTGCATAGTTCACTTATGGACTTTGAGCCAGAACATGATGAGAGAATACTCGATGAGCTTATGAGAAAGTATTTTGAGTATAGTATGTATTATGCTCTTATTGACTCTTTGGCAGCTGAACATAGTGCTAGAATGCAGGCTATGGATAATGCAACAAATAATGCTAAAGCTAGAGTAAAAGAGTTAAATCTTGCCTATAATAAAGCAAGACAAGAGAGTATCACAACAGAGCTTATAGAGATTATAAGTGGCGTTGAGAGTATGAAGTAAATTTATAAGGAGTAATAATGAAAGGTGTAATTAGCCAAGTTATGGGTCCTGTAGTTGATGTTGATTTCAAAGACTACTTACCTAAAATTAACGAAGCTATTGAAGTAAATTTTACTGTTGAAGGTAATACGCATAAGCTAGTATTAGAAACTGCTGCACATCTAGGAGATAATAGAGTTAGAACAATTGCTATGGATATGAGTGAGGGTTTAACTCGTGGTCTAGAGGCTACGGCTTTAGGCGCGCCTATTAGTGTACCTGTTGGTGAAAAAGTTCTTGGTAGAATTTTTAATGTTGTAGGCGATTTAATAGACGAAGGTGCTGAAGAAAAATTTGACAATAGATGGTCTATCCATAGAGATCCGCCTCCGTTTGAAGAGCAAAGCACAAAAAGTGAAATCTTTGAAACTGGTATTAAAGTTGTTGACCTTCTAGCTCCATATGCAAAAGGTGGTAAGGTAGGTCTATTTGGTGGTGCTGGCGTTGGTAAAACAGTTATTATTATGGAACTTATTCATAATGTTGCATTTAAACATAGTGGTTACTCAGTATTTGCTGGTGTTGGTGAGAGAACTCGTGAAGGTAACGACCTTTATAATGAAATGAAAGAATCGGGCGTTTTAGATAAAGTTGCCCTATGCTATGGTCAAATGAACGAGCCACCAGGGGCAAGAAACAGAATTGCTTTAACTGGTCTAACAATGGCTGAGTATTTCCGTGATGAGATGGGACTAGATGTTCTTATGTTTATCGATAATATCTTTAGATTCTCTCAATCAGGTTCAGAAATGTCAGCACTTCTTGGACGTATTCCAAGTGCGGTTGGTTATCAACCTACACTTGCTAGTGAAATGGGTAAATTGCAAGAGAGAATTACATCAACTAAAAAAGGTTCTATTACATCAGTTCAAGCTGTTTATGTACCTGCAGATGACCTTACTGACCCAGCTCCTGCGACTGTTTTTGCTCACCTTGATGCTACTACAGTTCTTAATAGAGCCATTGCTGAAAAAGGTATTTATCCAGCAGTTGACCCACTAGATTCAACATCTAGAATGCTAGATCCACAAATTTTAGGCGAAGAACATTATAGAATTGCTCGTGGCGTTCAAGCGGTATTGCAAAAATATAAAGACTTGCAAGATATCATTGCGATTTTAGGTATGGATGAGCTAAGCGAAGAAGATAAATTAACTGTCGATAGAGCTAGAAAAATTGAAAAATATCTATCTCAGCCATTCTTCGTTGCAGAAGTATTTACAGGTAGTCCTGGTAAATATGTAAGTCTAGAAGAGACAATCGCTGGATTTAAAGGTATATTAGAAGGTAAATATGACCACCTACCTGAAAATGCATTTTACATGGTAGGAAATATTGATGAGGCTATCGCTAAAGCTGAAAAGATGAAAGCGTAAGCTAAAAAGGAAGCTATATGAATACAATACATTTAGAAATAGTCACCCCAGAAGGGCTAATATTTTCTAATGATGCTAAAATGGTAGTCCTTCCTGGTGCAGATGGCGAGTTTGGCGTTTTGCCAGGCCACGCCTCTTTGGTTTCCTTGCTTAAAATTGGCGTAGTAGATATAGAAAATCTAGATGGAAGTCATGACGCAGTTGCTATTGATTGGGGCTATGCTAAGATCGATGAAAACAAAATTAGCATCTTAGTTGATGGTGCTGTACATGTAAGTGGCAATAGTGAAAGTGAGATTGCTAAATCTATAGAAAACGCTAAAGCTCTTGTAAGAAAAATGCATGATAACAATGGAATCTTAGCTACTGCATTATCTAAGATTGATAGTTCAGTAAGGGTTAGATAAGTGGAGTCTATAGAGCTTCTTATAAGTTATCTATCTAAAAGTAGCTTGGTGACAATCGTCGTTCTTGCGTGGTTGTCACTCTACTTTGTTATTAGTTTTACTATTTTATTCTCAAGATATAATGGGCTTAATCGCTGGATTAAAAAAGAGAAGCAATCTTTGGAGGCGATCTTACTTGGAAATAAGCTTGAAAATACAGATTCAGTTTTAAAAAAATGCCCACAATCAAATTTAAGCAAAGAACGTCTAGAAGTCTTTATATCGCTAGCTCAAACCAACTCCACAAGTGGCCTTACAACTCTTGCAATTATCGCATCTACTTCGCCATTTATAGGGCTTTTTGGGACTGTTATTAGTATATTAGAGACATTTGCAGCACTTGGTCAAGGTAGCGGTGCAGCATCTCTTTCAGTTATTGCGCCAGCTATTTCAGAAGCTTTAGTTGCTACTGGTTGTGGAATATTTGTAGCTATTCCAGCTTATAGTTTTAATCTATTGATTAAACGTAAAGCTTATGAATTAATAAGTCTTATACAAAGAGAAACAAATTTATTGCTTAGTAGTAAATAGATGATAAATTTTGATGAAAATCCAGAATTAAATATTACCCCTTTAGTTGATATTATGCTGGTGCTATTAGCGATTTTAATGGTAACAACACCAGCTATTATTTATGAAGAACAAATTAGTTTGCCAGATGGTTCAAAATCTAAAGTATTAAGCCAAGAGTTAAAAAGTTTAACAGTTAGAATTGATAGCCAAAGACAGGTATATATTGATCAATCTAAAATGTCTTTAAATGAGCTTAGTGATAATTTAGTATTATTATCTAAAAAGTATGACAAAAATTCACCAGTATATATAAAAGCTGATAAGAGGCTTATATATGATGATGTTATGTTTGTTTTAAAAAGCATGAAAAATGCAGGTTTTTCTAAGGTTGCCTTAGAAACAAATGGTTAATGAATAGCAAATTCGGAATTTCATATAACACTACAGGCGCTTTTTGGTGTTCTGTAATATTATATTTTTTCATTATATTTTTTATATTTTTTAAACTCAGTAGATATGAAGAGAGCATAAAATATACAAATGATAAAGACGCATTTATGGATGTTTTTGTTGTGGAATCAGATATTAGCCAAAGCATTAAAGCGCCCGAGCAAAATGAACAAAAAATAGAAGAATCTATAATTAAAAAGCAAATAGAACCACCTTTAGAATTAAAACAAGAGACAACAAATAAAAATATTGTATCGCAAGAACAAGATAAACCAAGCGTAAATTTAAGTGATCTTTTTAGCGAGGCTGCACCTATAGATATTACTCCTCAGACAACTCAAGCAGTTCAAAGCAATGCTAAAAGTGAGCCAAAATCTAATTCAAAAAGTGCAGCTGATATTATCGCTTCACTCCAAAAAGATATAGATAAAAAAGCACCAAAATCATCAATGACAGGCGTGTATAATAAATATATGGGTGATATAGTAGAGATTATTCAAAATAGATGGGTGCGCTACAAAGCAGATACAAACAATAACGCTAAAGTTAAAATTATTATAGATAAATTTGGAAAACTAAGCTATCATATAGACGAGTATTCATTAAATAGTGCATTTAATAGCAAGGTTAGGGAGTTTTTAGAGCAGTTAAAGGCTATAGATTTTCCAATTTCGCCTAGTAAAGATGTTACTGTATTGGATATAAATTTAATTGATTTAATAGAAACGGAGTAAAGGTGAAAAAGATATTTTTGTTATTTATGATCTGTATTGGGTTAATAGCTGCAGATGGTAGAGTTGATATTGTAAATAAGGGGCTTGTATTGCCAAAAATTATAGTTCAAGATGCTACGCAAAATTTTGGCAATAGAGCATTGCAAGATAAATTTTTTAAGCTTATCGTAGGAGATTTAAAGGTTGGTTCAGCATTTGAGGTCTTAGATGGGTATTATACTAGTGATTTTAATGATAGCGCAATCCTTACTAGTGAGCAAAATGCTGATCTGATATACAGATATGCTCTAACTCAGTTAGGCAATCAATTAAGTCTAAAAGTTAAGGTATTAAATGCTAAAAATAATCAGATAAGATTTAGTGGTGAGTATATCCAAAGCGTGGATAAATTTCCATTTTTAGCGCATAAAAGTATTGTAGAACTTGCTAGAAATCTAAATTTATCTCCAATTGAGTGGATGGATAAATCTATTATATTCTCTCAATACACAACACCTGGTAAGAGCAATATTGTAGTAGCAGATTATACGCTTACATATCAAAAAATTATAATTAGCGGTGGATTAAATATCTTTCCAAAATGGGCAAATGATGATCAAAGTGCTTTTTATTACACATCTTATGTAAATTTAACTCCGACTCTTTTTAAATTTGATTTACATACTAAACAAAAGAGTAAAATTACTCAAAGTAGCGGTATGATTGTAGCAAGTGATGTTAGTCGTGATGGTACTAAATTACTTTTAACAATGGCACCAAATGATCAAAGCGATATCTATCTATATGATATATTTACTAAAAACTTAAAACGAATTACTACATTTAGCGGAATTGATGTTAATGGCAATTTTGTAGATAATGATACCAAGGTAGTGTTTGTCAGTGATAGAATGGGATATCCAAATATATTTTCTACTAGTCTTGATGGTAATGGGTTAGTTGAACAGATGGTATTCCATGGTAAAAATAATAACTCAATTAGTACTTTTGATAATTATGTGGTATATTCAAGTCGTGAGAGTGCAAATGAATATGAGCAAAAGACTTTTAATTTATATTTAATTTCAACAAAAAGTGACTATATTAGACAACTTACAGCAGGCGGGGTTAATACTTATCCAAGATTTTCTAGTGATGGTGGAAGTATTGTATTTATCAAAAATATTAATGGAAGTAGTTTGGTTGGAATTATTAGGGTTCATGAAAACCGCAGTTTTCAGTTCCCTTTAAAAATTGGTAAATTACAGTCAATTGATTGGTAATAAATATTAAATTTATATCTAAAATTTGAATATTTATGCTATAATTCGCCCAAAATTTTTTAAAAAGGAATGAGATGAAAAAATTAGTCCTAGTTTCTACTGTTGCTGCGGCTCTATTTATGGCTGGTTGTAGCTCAAAATCTCCAGAGGTAGATATGAGTGCAGACGCAAATAAAGCTAATCAAGGCGTTATCAGCGCTGCTGAAAGATTAAATTCATTACAAGCTCAAGTTCAAAATGTATATTTTGATTTTGATAAATTTAGCATTCGTCCAGATATGCAAAGCGTAATTAATCAAAACGCTTCTATTTTTAATCAAGCTGGCAACTACAAAGTAATGGTAGAAGGCAACTGTGATGAGTGGGGTAGTGATGAGTATAACTACGCTTTAGGCGTAAAAAGAGCAAAAGCTGCTAAAGATGCTTTAATAGCACAAGGTATCGCTGCAGATAGAATCGAAATTACCAGCAATGGTGAGAGCAAACCTGTATGTACTGAAAAAACAAAATCTTGCGATGCTCAAAATCGTCGTGATGAATTTAGACTACTTCCATAATTTTATCTAATAAATGAAAAAATTTATCCATGTTGCAGCCGTTTTGGCTGCAACTTCTATATTTGCTGAAGTTTCAGTATTCGATGCAGGTAATATAAATAAAGAAAATCCATATGGCCTTACAGAAAATGAAAAGGTTTTATTAAATAATAAAAAAAAGGTAGATAGACTAGATCAAAATATAGGTTCAATGCAATCTGATGTGGCTCTAGCTCAGGAGAATATCGAAGGTGTTAAAAGCCTTTTAGATGGTATAAATCAGCGAATTTTAGCAATTGAAAGCAGAGTAACTCAGCTAGAAAATAGCCTAAATTTGCAAAAAACTACTACCGCTAAAGATATATCAAATTTAAAATCACAGATCAAAGCACACAAAACTAAGTATGATGAAGATGTTAAAAATATTACTATAGCACTTGGTGAGCTAACTGCTTTAATAGATAGCAAACATCAAGAGACTTCAACTGCTCAGCCAAAAGCTCAAACCAAATCTGAAGATAAAAAAGCTGTAAACAAAGAGGTTAAAGAGCAAACATCTCAAAATAAAGAGACAAAATCAAATTTAAAACTTGATGATATGCCAGCTTCTGAGATTTTAATAATGGCTGATAAGGCCTATAAAGCTAAGGAATATAAAAAAGCTAGTGAGTGTTTCACTCATTTAATTAGTAAAAACTATAAGCCAGCCTACTCAAATTTTATGCTTGGCGAGATTGAATATTTTAACAAAAGTTATAAAACTGCCGTGCCATATTATGAAAAAAGCGTAGCAATTAGCCAAAAGGGTAATTATATGCCAAAGTTATTATATCATACGGCAATCAGTTTTGATAAGATAGGCGATACAAAAAGTGCTAATAAATTTTATAAAGCATTAAAACAAGCCTATCCAGATAGCGCAGAGGCAAAGGCTGCACCAGATAGAAAATAAATTATTAGGAGAGATATATGTCAAAAGTTATTAAAATGTTTTATGAATTAAAAGATGCAAATAGTGGCGAACTTTTAGAGTCAAATATCGGTGGTCAAGAAATTGCATTTGTAAGTGGTAAAAATCAAGTTTTAGATGCGCTTGAAAACGGTGTTTTAAATTTAGAAGTTGGTCAAAAAGCTACAATCAAAATTCCAGCTAGTCAAGGTGTAGGTGAGTATGATGAAAATGCTTTACAAGTACTACCTAAAGAGCAGTTTGCAGGTATTGATTTAAATATTGGTATGGAGCTTTTTGGTGAGGGCGAAGATGGTAGTACAGTTCGTGTAACTGTAAAAGCTATTGGTGAAAATGATGTTACAGTAGATTTTAACCATCCATATGCCGGTAAAGATTTAGAATTTAATGTTCAAATTACAGAAAATAGAGATGCTGATGCTGATGAGGAATTAACAGGTGTTGTAGCTATGCCTCATGTATGTGGCTGCGGTGGTCACGATCATGGACATGGACATCACCATGGCCATGGTGGTTGCGGAGGTCATGGCGGCTGCGGCGGTCACGGCCATCATCATCATGATGATGAAGATGAGTGTTGCAATGGTGCTCACCATGATGAAAATGGCGGCGGATGCTGCGGTAAACACCACTAAGAGTTTGATATGAAAGTTGCATTTATTTTCCCTGGCCAAGGCTCACAAAGTGTTGGTATGGGGCAAGAAATATATAATGAATTTGGTGTTGCTAAGGAGCTATTAGATAGCGCTAGTCAACATTGCGGGATTGATTTTAAATCTTTGCTTTTTGAGCCAAATGATAAGCTTGGTGAGTCTGAATTTACTCAACCAGCAATTGTGTTAAACTCATTAATGTGCTTTGAGGCATTTAAGAGTCAATTAAATTTAAAACCAGAATTTAGTTTTGGTCACTCTTTAGGTGAGTTTAGCGCACTTAGTGTAAGTGGGGCTTTAAAACCACTTGAAGCTATAAAACTAGTAAATTTGCGTGGTAAATTTATGACTCAAGATTGCTCAGGAATAGGTGCTGGAATGATGGTTGTACTAGGTTTGAGTAATGAAAAAGTTGAAGAGATCTGCAAAAATAGTAATAAGCAAATTTGGGCGGCAAATTATAACTGCGATGGTCAAATTGTAGTAGCTGGTATTAGGAGCGATCTTGAGGCTACTATAGAGGAGTTTAAATCTGCTGGAGCTAAAAGAGCAATGCTGCTTGATATGAGTGTAGCAAGTCACTGCCCTTTACTTTACAATGCTAGCGTAAAGCTTGCCAATGAGCTTGAGAGTTTCTTAAGTAATGAGTTTTTGCCAGTAATTTCAAATGTTACTGCTAAGGCTTATACTACCAAACAAGAGGCTTTAGAATTATTAAAACTTCAATTAACTAGTCCAGTTTTATATCAAAATAGTGTAAAAAATTATGTTGATGAGATTGATTGTTTTATTGAATTTGGTGCAAGTGTACTAAAAGGAATGAATAAAAAAATTTGCGATAAACCAACATATAGTATTACAAATTTAAACTCATTAAATGAGACTTTAGAGGCGTTAAAATGAAGATTGCTATTCTTGGAGCAATGAGTGAAGAGATCGAGTTTTTGCTAAAAGCTATTGGTGATTATCAAAAGATCGATTATGCTAGGAATTCTTTTTATAAAGCACAATATGGTAATAACGAATTAGTCATAGCTTATTCAAAGATTGGTAAAGTCAATGCAGCTTTGACAGCGGCGGTTTTAATTGAAAAATTTGGCTGTGAAAAGTTGATATTTACAGGTGTTGCCGGCGCTTTAAATGATAGCTTGAAAATTGGCGATATGCTATATGCTACTACTACAGTTCAACATGATTTAGATATCACTGCTTTTGGGCATCCATATGGATATGTGCCTGGAATCAATATTTTTGAAAATAGTGATGAGATGCTAAATAGTGTAGCTAAAAAAGTAGCTAATTCTTTAGGCTTGAATTTAGTTGGTGGAGTAGTCGCTACTGGGGATCAATTTATCTGCAATGAAGAGAAAAAAGAGTGGATAAAATCAACTTTTAAAGCTGATGCTGTAGAGATGGAGGGCGCAAGCGTAGCTCAGGTTTGCGCTGCTCTTGATGTTGGCTTTTGTATGCTTAGGGCTATTAGCGATGAAGCTGGTGGTAAAGCAGAGGTTGATTTTGATACATTTTTAGTGGAAGCAGCAGATAAATCTGCTAAGTTTGTCTTAGAAATGGTGAAAAATATATGATAGAACTAAGCAAAAAACTAATCAGACAAGTTGGTCAAACCAATGCTAAATATAAGATGTTTGAAAAGGGTGATAAGATTTTGCTAGGCTTAAGTGGTGGTAAAGATAGTCTTAGTTTAGCGCATATTCTTAAGCATTTTCAAAATGTAACTCCTGATAAATTTGAATTTGAAGCTGTAACGTTAAGTTATGGAATGGGTGAGGATTATGGCTATTTAACTAAGCATTGCGAGGCTCATGGGATTAAGCATAGCGTTATTGATAGTTCTATATTTGAGATTAGCAAAGATAAAATTCGCAAAAATTCAAGTTTTTGTAGTTTTTTTAGTCGCATGAGACGAGGATATCTCTATACATATGCACTAGCTAATGGATTTAATAAGCTTGCTATTGGCCACCATTTAGATGATGCTGCAGAGAGTTTTTTTATGAATTTCACATATAATGGTGCTATGCGAACCTTAGCGCCAAAATATACTGCTAAAAATGGCATTGTAGTAATTAGGCCGCTTATTAATGTACGTGAGCGTCAATTGCGTGATAATGCTACTAGAAATGAGCTTAGAGTGATTGGCGATGAGGCATGCCCGGCTATGAGATTTGATGTCAAAATGCCGCATGCAAGGGCTGAAACTAAAGAGCTTTTAGCTACTTTAGAAAAGCAAAATCCAAAGCTATTTGTAAGCCTACAAGCAGCTTTTGAAAATATTCATATTGATACATTTTTTAAAATTGATTAATGGTCAAATAGCTAAAAAGCTATTTGGCTAATTTAACTTTTTAAATCAAAATCTATATAAATTCCAAGTTGTTTATCTCCATCATAAAGCTCTAAACGATAATTCATCACCTCTACTACACATGAGCTTAGCACAACAGTTCCCATATATAGATTACCACGATTTTCTAAATTTGCTTTTATGGTTCCCATATCCATATTTAAACCATAAATTCTAGCATTGAGATTTTTATATTTACTGTTTAGGCCGCTAATTTTAAGTGTAAGTGGCGCCATTGCCTCAAGCGGTCTAGGATAAAATGAAAATTCAATCTTATCTTCATTATGATTTATGCTACAATTTTGTGAATTTAAATCACAGGTTATATTTGATTCAGCAGTTATTTTTTGAGCTGGATTATCAGTATAATTCATAATAAAAGCAAACACTCCACCAGCAATAACTGCACTTAAAACAAATAAAATTTTATTCATCCTTAATCCCTTAATCTAGATAATCAATCAATTTTTTATTAATTTTACTAAATTCAAAAATTCTACTAGCTGAGTTTTGATTGGCAAATTCCTTAGCATCATTAAGGTTTCCAAATGGTATTAAATCATCTCCGCTAAAGCTTACCACACGGCTACCAAAGACATAAAATGCCTCTGTCGCTTCAATAAGTTCTTTAGTTTTATAGTCAGTAACATACATCTTTTTAAGTGGTACAACCTCTTTGGGTTTGCTTGTATAAAAGTAGTAAAACATCTGCTTAGCTGAGCTAAATAGCACCTTTTTGCCATTTTTATACTCAAGTACAGCTATCCAATCAGGATATTTAAAAACATCTATAAATTTAATCGGACAAGTAGAGTTTGTATCTTTAAAAAACTCATTATCTTTTAAATTTGCACCAAAAACTATACCGGCACAAAGAGCTAACAATACAATCTTTTTCATACTAAATCCTTCTTAGAAAATGAAATATATCCAGCTATTATGCATATAATACCAAGAAGTGTTGGATATAGTGCTGAGTATATTAAGAAATTGATTTTGCCAAATCCATCTAAAATAAAATAAGCTGCTGGGCCAATAACGGCTAAATTTGGATCAAATAGGCTAATTGCTGCGATTCTAAATACTTGCATAGGATTTGCTAATGAGATAGAGTAGATAATATTTTCATTGACTGAGCTTTGCATCATTAGACCTATTAATGCAAGATCTAAAAATGCTAACAAAAATAGCCAAAATAAAAATGAAAACCCAAGTCCAAGTTCGCTACTTTTAATAAGACTTGAGATTAAAAATCCAAATGATAAAAAAGCAAAAGATAATACTAAAAGTAGTATAGTATAGTAAAAAAATACTCCCCATGGGATATCTACATTTTTAAAAATAGCTATAATTAATGATAAAATAAGAGCTATAAATATAGGCAAAAAGACTGTAAATGCTCTTCCTAAAGCTTTGCCAAAATAGTACTCTTTTAGTGATACTGGAAAACTAAGAAGATATTCTAAGGCCCCAGTTTCTCTATCTGAGTTTATACTTCTTACGGTTGTAATGAGAATGAATATAGGCAGGATTATTATGCAAATTTGAATAAATAGCAAAAGCATTCTAGTAAGTCCACTAAATCCAGCAACTCTGCTATCAACAACTCCTGTTACAAAAAATATCGCAATTAACCCAGCAAAGGTAAATAGATAAAAGAAAAACCATTTTGAAGCAAATGTCTCTCTTATATCAATTTTTGCTATTAAAATCAAATTTTTCACTATTATACCTCACTATCTTTAATTATATTGCCTAAGTCCATCTCAATAACACGATTTACTATACCTTGGACCTCACTTACTCTGTGAGAGATAAATATAAGGGTGTGAGATTGGAATTTGGATTTTAATATATTGATAAATTTCTCTCTAGCATCAGGATCTAGATTAGCAGTAGGTTCATCAAACATTATAATTTTTGAATCTCTTGCAAGAGCTAAAGCGATTAAAACCTTTTGCTTCATACCGCCTGAGAGCTTATAAAATGGCTTTTTATGCTCTTTTTCATAGCTTAAATCTAGCTCTTTTAAATAGTTTATTATATTATTTAAATCCGTTTTGGTTGAGCTTATGCAGTACTCACATAACTGAGCAACACTAAGTCTAAGAGGCGGAGGAGTTTGCGGGACAAAGCTTAGATATTTTAGAGCATTTTTTCTATCTTTGATTGGGTTTATTTCATCTATAAATATAGAACCATTATCGCAAATTAACTCGCCTAATATCGCTTTCATTAAAGTGGATTTTCCAGCTCCATTTTGCCCCATTATAAGAACTTTTTGGCCATTATTGATGGTTAAATTTATATCATTTAGTATAGTTTGTGAGCCAAATTTTTTAGTAATATTTTCTATTTTTATCAATCTTAA
>NZ_JAGCNF010000108.1 GCF_017646085.1 Campylobacter sp.
ATCTAAAATCATTCAGATTTGGATTTAGAGCCAGGGGCGAAAGCCCCTTGATATGGTTTTGTCTTGACCTTGTGTAATTATATCATAGAAAGGAGTTTAAAATGAGCGAAATTTTAGAAGTTTGCGAAGTATTGCTTTTGGTATATATCGCAATTAACATTCACAAATTAAATCTAAAGGAGACAAAATGAACGAAATTATCGTTATAAATGGTCAAAGCGTAGAGTTTGAAGTGGTAAATAGTGGGATATTTACCACTTCTTTAAGCGTCGCAAATGTTTTCAATAAACGACATAGTGATATTTTAGCACAAATTCGTGAATTTCCAAAGGATGATTTCACTGAACGGAATTTTCCGCTCAGTGAATATACCGATAGCACTGGTCGAAAACTGCCTTGCTATAATTTAACCCGTGATGGCTTTTCGTTACTCGTTATGGGCTTTACAGGTGCGAGGGCTTATAAATGGAAAATAGAGTTTATAGAAGCGTTTAATAAAATGGAAGCAATGATAAAAGCTGCTAAAAATAGTGATCTAAACCTTCAATCCAAATTCACTGAAATTTTATCTGCTTTAAAAGAAAAATCAAATGAAGCAGATGTGTATAAAGCTAAGTATTATGAGAGTTTAGAGCGTGAAAATAGCCTTTTGCGTGATAGACTTATGTTTAAAAGCCAGAATTTGCAAAAATCTACAAGGTTAAGCGAGTCTGAAAAAGAAAATATTATAAGTCTTTATAAAAGCGGCCTTAGCCAAGCTGAGATTTGCCGTAAAACCAGTAGAAGCGACACCGCTGTAAGAAACGCTATAAGGAGTGCGTTGTGAGTAGTATAACCGTAGAAAAATTAGATAGCATAAATGACGCAAGACATTTTTTAATGATGCTAAATTCAATTTTACTTGGATGGCATAAAGATGCAGATGAGATAGAAATAGAGATGATAAAAGTAGCTTGTGGCGAGCTATACTCTATGACTTTTGAACATATAAAAGCTTTAGATGGTATAGACGATAAGTCTATTTAACTGCTTTTTTAATATCATTTATAAGCTTATTTTTCACTTCATTAGCTAGGGCAGATTTTGCCCTAGTAAAACCACTGCTATTTATATATCTATTTGCTGCATTTTCTAGATATGGACTGGCCTTAGTTCCTGGGTGATTTACCTTTTTGCCAAATATTTTGCCTTTAGCAGCTAGTACTTTTTTATTTTTAGCCTTAATTATATGTGGCTTGGTGCCAAAATGGACAAATTTAGCATATGGTGCTAATTTTGTATTGCCTACAACTGCTTTTTTGTGGTTGTAGCTAATGACCTTTATATCTTTTTTTAGATTGCCTGTTTTATATGGAGCTATAGATTTAGCTTCATTTGCCACCTCGCTACCAACTCTAAATAGAAATTTTTTGTAAATTGTATTCATATTATTACAGCTCCGCCGCCTTTTTTGTGTTTTATTAAGCTAGTATGCGATAAAGCAAGTGCTAAAGCCCAAAATCTATCAGCGTGGCCATACTCATTTCTTTTAGCGTCATATTTAAAGCTTTTAGCTCCTGCAGTTCGCTTTATAGCGTGGATATCAGCTATCAAAAGAGGATCATTTGGTATAGATATCCTTTTATCTTCAAAGGCTTTTTTAAGATTTAGAGCCATCTCTTCTTTTTTTGTATTACTAAACCACACGCCACTAACTCTAGAGCCAAATTTAGCATAAATATTCTCGCATAGGTTCATCCCAATACCAGTTTTGTCTATCTTTAATACTGCTAGCGGATAGGTTTTTAAAAATCCGCTTATATGATCTTCTTGCTCTTTAAATGTAGCTTTAGCTAGTATATCCATAGCTTTTAATGTATATTTATCCTTATCTAAGCTAAGCAAAGCAAGGCTTGATCTATCGCTAATGCGTCCTACATCAAACCCAGCTAAAAGCGGCTCTTTAGAGCTTGGGGTGCTATAAGATAATCTATCATCTACGCAAGATTTAATTAACGCAATGGATAATAAGCTACTCTCATCATCTATAAATTGACACTCATACGCACTAGCCCATGTATCAGTATCAAATAGATTTCTCATAGTCTCTAAATCAAAATCCAAGCCATCATTTATAGCCTTATAAATATCGACTCTAAAGCGCTTGAACATATAGTATTTTGCCTCATCAGTGTAGAGATCATGAAAAAGACTACGCTCTTCAAACGGCGTTGAAAGAATCGTTAAACGCCCTTTAATCGCTCCGATACTAGGGACAAATGCGTGCCAAATTCTCTTAGGATTAGCATACCATGCAAACTCATCCATCCAGATATCGCCAGTAAAGCCCTGAACTGTTCTAAAGTTATTAGCTAGAGATTTTATATACGCTCCATTTTCAAGCTCTACTTCGTGTTCGCTATCTTTAGTAAAGTTTATACCATAATCTTTTGCCCACTGCTTCATATAGCGCATTAATATCAGCGCTTGTTCTTCACTAGCACTTAAAAAAAACTGATTTCTTCCAGCTACGGCGCCTATTAGCGCATCAGCAGAGCTAACATATGAAAAGCCTATTTGTCTAGACTTTAGTACAATTCTAAAAGCATCATCGCTATTTAAAAACTCACGCTGATAATCAAAAAGACCGCCATGCTCTAAAATGCGTTTTTTTAGCTGGGTAGCAGTTGGTGAGTTCATATTTATAATTGGGCGTGGCTTATCTTTTATGCTTTTTACCTTTTTTACGCCATTTTCTAGCTTGGCTAGAGCCTGGACTAATTGGCTTAACATTACGACTTCATCGCTTGATGGTTTAGGCTTTTTGCTTAGCTCTTCGATTTTAGCTTTGGTAAATTTAATAGCGTTATCTATGCTGAAGTTTTCTTTTTCATAATCTTTTTGCCAACTAGAAAGCGTAGGACGGCTAACTCCTGTCTGTTTTGAAAGTGCTAGAGCTGAAACACCACTTTTAAGTAAATTTACGCACTCTTCTTTAAACTCTTTTGTATATTTCATTACTGCCCTTTTAGACTCTTTTGCCAACCTAAGATTTCTCTAGCTTCATTTACGCTTATGATACCGCTATCTATTAGATTAGTTACTATTTCCCCGTCGTCTTTGAAGTTTGTCACATCAATTGGCTTTAGTCTTAACTTTATATTGATACTATCAAAAAAGCCCTCTATGAGTTCGATTTTTGGCTTGATTTCTATCTCGTTGAATTGATGAAGTTGTCCCATAAGCTCACCGCTTCCGCCAAGTGCTGAACTCTCAGTAATACCGAGCAATCTAGGTGGCAAACCATGAGCAGCTGCTATTTCATCTCTGGCTACCTTTTTTAGCTTTTCAAAGCTTAAATCTTCAACTTCGCCAAGCTTTTCAAATCTTATTTTTGCATCTTTATCACCAACATCAGAACCAAAGAGTATTAAGGTATTATGAGAG
>NZ_JAGCNF010000015.1 GCF_017646085.1 Campylobacter sp.
ACACACCAAGCACAAACTCATAAGTTAGAAGTAGCTCAAGATTTTACAGCTCAAGATTTAAGTGATATGAGTTATGCTTTTGCAATTAATAAATTTGAACTAGATAAATCGGCGACAAATTTTAAAGAAGTTGAGATGATAAGCTCTGTGTTAAAACATTCTATTGGCGATGAATATTTATCAACTTCTCAAGGTGGAACAACTGCTTTTCAATCATTAATGAGTTTAGATGATGCTATTAGGCAGTCAAATGAAAGAAACGGAACATTTGCTACTCATAAAGTAAGCTTTTCAATCAAAGCTGATGGTAAAGAGTATAAAAATTTTAACGTATTCCTAGGAGATAATCCTTCTGCTTTTTGTAAAGATTTTGATTAATTAGTTGCAATGGGACAACCTGAAATCATAGAAAACAGATCAAAAGTCAATAAAATGTTTGACTTTATAAAAGATAAAAACTCTGATGGTAAATATAAAAATATTCTAGAGAATGGTTCAAGGTTTGTAAAAAATACTATGAAAGATTTAGCAGAGCAAATGCAACAACTCTCAGCTTTTTCGCCTGAAGCTCAAGCTTTAATTGCTGGATTTGTTAAATCTTATTTCATCGAAAATTCTAATAACAAGATAAATTATAAGCCAAATGATAAAGAATCTGATTTAATAAATCAAGTGAATGATATAAAACAACAATTATTGGGTAAAGACGAGAAAAGTCAAATGGGTGATATTGATATTGCAAAATAAGTTATATTCAATTTTGGTCATAATTTATTCATTTTATTTAGTCTATCTGACTAAATCAGATTATGGGATTAGTGGCGTTATGCTTATTGTGTGCTTTTACTACTACCTAAATTCATACACAAAAATATCAGCATTAAAAAGATTATTCTTCTTAATAAGCATTATGATCTTATTTGTTGTTTTTTATCATTTGACCATATTTAACTCTATTAGTGATTTAATCACTAGTTTTGCTTTATATGAAATTACATATTATCCATTTTATTTCTTAGCACCATTTTTACTTATTTTGTATAACGGAAAATTAGGATATAAAAATTTATATTTTAAAAATATATATCGTTATTTTTACTCAGCACATCTTTTTATTATAGGTTTGACTTTATTTATTTATGACAATATTTAAATATAAATACCGTATTTAGATACATTTATAGCTATAGTCAAGAATCAAATGGCTTTAATCTAGTCTCTTTATTTAGTATAAATTTATTAAAAAACTCTCCAAATATGTAAAATCGCTTTTAATGCCTTCCCTCATATTTTCATAATTTGCCTTTACTAAGGCATCTCTAAAATATTTTGAATATTCTGTAAAAACATTATTATTAATATCAAAACCTTTGTTTTGCAAATATTTAATAGCAAAAACTGCAATAGTGCGTGTATTGCCTTCACGAAATGGGTGAATTTGCCAAATTCCGCTAATAAATTTAGCTACACTCATCGCTTGAGACTCTCTATTCATATTGGCATAATCTTTTTTCTCTCTAATTCAAAATCATACTCTAACAACTCGTTAATCTCATCATAATCAGCATAAATAACGCTTCTGCCGCCTAATATATCCTCATCTTTAGTAATATTTACATCTCTATTTACAATCTAGCTCTTTATATGTTTGCGATTCATCTAGTACTTGATAAAAATATTACGACGGCTTTAGATTATCTACAAGTCCTAATCCTACTGCAATCTCGATATTATTTAAATTTATATTATCATTCTCATCTATTTGTGCATATTGAGCTATGTATTTCATTTTAAGACCTTTTATGATTTTATATCTTACTATGCATAGTTTGAAACAAGATAAATCTTATATATCCGCTAACTGTCATTCCCATCTCCTTTGCTCTAGCTCTTAATAGCTCATTTTCTTCATCATTAAAATATAAATTTATAGCCTTTTGCCTTTTTAGCTTACTTTTTAACTCTTTACTGGTTTTTTTAGCTGAGGCTGTTGTTTGAGCTTGTATAGATGTTACACTTTCGCCTCTAGCAGCATTTATAAATTCATTAGCCTTGTCATTATCTATATTTTTAAATCCCATTTTAAACTCCTAAATTATTCTTAACACTCGATTCAAATTCTCTATAAAATGTATCAAGAGCTAATTTGGTACTTAAATTTAAAGCTAAAGTAGTTTTTCCTACACCGCCTTTTTCATTGATAATTGCAATAATCATTTTTATCCCTTTAATATAATTATTCTATAATTAATTAAATTTATATTATTCATTATAATGCCGTGGATACCAAATTCCATTAATAATCGTTACATACTCAATATCTTTAATCTCGCGATAATTTGGCGTATCAAGGCAATAATTGCAAAATCATCCAAGCATCATATTGCCCTTTTTAGCTTTATTGTAAAGTTCATATATTACACCCTTCTTCATCATAATCGCCACAATTGACAATTTCAGTAATTTGATTATCATTGATAAGCTTTATGATAGCTCTTAATTGAGCTTTTGATTTCTCTTTTGGTTTATACTTGAAATCATTAATTTCAAAAGGCAAATCAGCTAAATTCCACTTGCTATACTTTTCATCATATTCTTCTGGTTCGCATAACTCTAAAATATGCCCAAATGCCCAAGTTATGATATCGCCACCAGCTACTATATGATCTGACTTTTTATCATATTTATTATCAATACCAGAGGCTATAGCTCTTGCAAGCTCAGGTTTTTCTGCTATAAATAATCTCATTTTTAAAGCTCCAATTCTATATTTTTATTTTTTGATCTATTTTTATTATCTTTATTATTTTTATATTTGATATCTTGCTGTATAATACTTTTTATAGTGATTACTGAATGTGCATTTGCACCAGATAATCTTTGATTATCACCGCCCAGCTCGGCAGGTCTTGAGGTGTGAAGGGAGTGGACGGCTTCACCAGTGGTCACTACATCTTTTTTAAGTAGTCTATTAAATTTCTACTTGCTGATATATTTGCGTGAAAAATAATATTTGTACCTTGATTATTTCTAATACTAATATCACCAATTTTATTTTCTATATTAGATAAATGTTTAACTGCTATAAAGTCTTTATCGCTTTTTGCTCTAGGATTTTTAATTATTAGCTCTGGCTCTGTAAGCACTTCATTAATAATTTTTGATACTTCTTTGATATTTTGAAACATTTCTGGGTGATTGGTATATAATTTTTTCAAATCTGCTATAGCTTCTTCAGCGCCTAAAAGCTTTGCTAATCTCTCGCAGAGCTTAAAAATTTCTAACTCGCTATGTTTATTCATCAATAACTCCAGCAAGTTTTATTAATTTTATTATAAATAGCATCATTAACACTCCAATTCTGCTTTTTTATTTTTTGATTTTTTGCAATCATTCTCATCATATTTAACATTATGTGATATAATTGTAATCATAGCCGATGAAATGTTCTTTTGAACCAGTCGCCCGTCAAGACTTTGGGCTTGAGTGTAGGGGGTGTGGGCGTCCCTACCATCGGCTTCTTATATATGACTTCTTTTTTATCTAATTGCCATATTTTTTAATATTTTTCCCATTAGCGTGATATATTTTACTAATTTTTTCATCTTTATATATATGCCAGATTAATAGCAGTTAAGCAAAATAGACTTACGGCTCGTTTTGTTTGTAGAGCCATTTTACTATCTGCCTTTAGTTCTTGGATAAACTCTTTGATTTTGTTATCATCTGTTAAGGCTGGATGTCTAGTATCTAGCTGATGCATTATTTTAAATTTATGCACTGTAGGAAACTCATTGTGCAGAGAATTTATAGGATTGTATTCGATATATCTATCTTTTAGTGCTAGTTCAAAAGTATTGCTAATATGATTTATAAGCCTATGGAGCGTCTCGAGTCTAGAGCTTTGTATCTCGTTTGGTCTAAAAATAACATTGAATATCTCAAGCAGATTGGTGTAGCTGATATTTTTTACATCGGTATTGGCAAATTTGGGATATATATATTTTTTTATAATTAGCTCAACTTTGGTGATATAGCTCTCTTGTAAGCCTTTTTTACGCTTTTGTGCGATATAGCGTTCAAATAGGCTTTTAAATAGATATTTGTCTTTATTCTCTTTAAGATCTAAGCCGTTGATAAGAGAATGCAATAAATCTATCGCATCACGCCTAGCTTCAGCTACGCTATAAATACCCTCACGGAAGTTATGTAGCTTTATAGAAGTCTTTTTGTGTTTTATGTAGAATGTCTTTACCCCTGATGGGTATACAAAGATATAAAGCTCTTTGGGATTGCCTACTGCTTTACTATATCTCTTATCTAATATCTGCAGTTTTCTTATGTCTTTATCTTGCAAATTTGCATTTGATGCTCGGCTCATTTTATATCCTTGATTAGCGTAAAATACTCCTAAGAGTAAAAATACTCCTTAAAATACTAAAAATTATTTTACATTAATCATATCAAAAATTACAACAACTGTAAATAATATGTCTATAAATCCCCTTGCTATCGAGATTTAAATACATTTAGATAAAATAAGATGAACTATTTGAAAGATATTTGTGGTGGGTTTACCAGGACTCGAACCTGGGACCATCCGGTTATGAGCCGGATGCTCTAACCAACTGAGCTATAAACCCACTTGAAATAAGAGTTGAAATTATACAGAATAATTCCTTAAATCTATATAAAACAACTCTACAAATTAAAATTAGACTAGATAAATTTATCTTTAAAGCTGACTTTGTTTATCTCTCATCTTATTAAATTCATCATCAATAACAGATAAATTTGGCTCTTGCGACATTCTTTTTAACATATTGTTATAGCGATTTACCAGCCAGATTACAAGAGATGATAGCAAGAATGCAGGCAATAATTCATAAACTACACTTGATAACCCAAATAGTATCCATAATAAAACAGTTACACCACCGGTTATAATTCCAGCAAGCGCAGATAAGGCACTCATATGGCGTGAATATAAGCTAAATAATAACACAGGTCCAAAGCTCGCACCAAATCCAGCCCACGCATTACCCACAACTCCAAGTACTGTATCGCTAGAATTAAATCCAATAATTGTAGCAATCACAGCTACAATCATAACCGAAATTCGCCCCGTCAATACCTGAGCTCTATCGCTTACATCGTGTTTATAAAAAGCAAAGATAAAATCCCTAGTAACAGAACTAGCGCTAACTAAAAGTTGAGATGATATAGTACTCATAATAGCTGCTAAAACTGCTGAAATAATCACACCTACTATAAATGGATGAAATAAAGTATCACCAAGCTTTAAAAATACAGTCTCTGGATCTGATAGTGTAATGCCATTTTGTGTAAAATATACAAAACCAATAAGCCCACTAGCCATCGCACCAACTAAGCCAATAACCATCCATGAAATTCCAATGCGTCTAGCCGAGCTAAGCTCCTTAGCATCTCTAATAGCCATAAACCGCACAATAATATGTGGCTGACCAAAATAACCAAATCCCCAAGCCAAAAGCCCCAAAATACCTAAAAATGTCTGTCCAGCAAAGATATTTAAATGGTCATAATTTGCTGCGTGACTATACTCATTTAAAAGCGCAAAAAAGCTTGAGCCCTCTGGAATATCAATACTAAAATATGCTACTAATGGGATACAAACCAACACTAAAAACATTAAAATACCTTGGAATGCATCAGTCAGACACACAGCCTTAAACCCACCAAAAAATGTATAAAATACCACTATAAATAGCGTAAGCCCTGCACCAAAGATAAAATCAATGCCAAAGAAACTCTCAAATGTCTTACCCCCAGCAATAATTCCACTACTTACATAAAGCGTATAAAATACCAAAATAAAAATTCCTGAGATTATGCGTAGGACTTTTGTTCTATCCTTAAATCTATTTTCTAAATAATCAGGAATAGTAATGCTATCACCAGAAATTTCAGTATATACTCTAAGTCTACTAGCTAGATATTTATAATTTGCCCATGCACCAATGCTAAGACCTATAGCAATCCATGCATTACAAATTCCACTTAGATATAACGCTCCAGGCAATCCAAGAAGCATCCAACCACTCATATCACTAGCACCAGCACTTAATGCGGTCATAAATGGCCCTAAAGAGCGATTATCTAGCAAGTACTCATTTAAATTTGACTTTTTATTATAAGCTAGGCGACCAATCACCAAAAGCACCGCAAAATATAGCCCAATAGCTAAATAGGTAGTAAAATCCAAATTCTCTCCTTATTTACTGTTTTTTTTCTTTAAATATTTTTCATCTATATAACCCATATCTGCAAGCTTGTCAAAAATTCTAGCAAGTATCGGTCCAGCCGCACCTCCACCGCTTGCACCATGTTCTACTAATACAGTTACTATATATCTAGGATTCTCGTATGGAGCATATCCTGTCATCCATGCATGTGAGCGCTCATAATATTCCATATCAGCCTCTTTTATGCGCACCTTATCTTCTTGACTAATTCCTACTACTTGAGCAGTACCTGATTTAGCCGCTATGGTAACCTTTGATGGGCTTAATACTCTAAATCCTGTACCGCCTGGAATATTAGCTACTGCATGCATTCCTTCTCTTATATATTTTAGAGCTGATTTTTCTTTTTGGCTTAAAATATCTCTAGCGTGCCACTCTTGAGGCACTCCATTGATACTACCAATAAAATGCGGTGTAACATCATGCCCCATTGCAAAAATTGCCGTATCTCTAGCTACTTGCATAGGAGTTGCTAAGAAGCTACCCTGACCTATACTAGTATTAATAGTATCACCTTGATACCATGGCTGATTTAATCTCATCTTTTTCCACTGGGCATCTGGAACAATTCCTATATACTCATTTGGTAGGTCAACTCCAGTTTTAACTCCAAAGCCATAGCGTCTAAGAACTGGCGCCATAATATCAATTCCTACATTATATGCTCCACGATAAAAATATGTATCACAGCTATCACGCAAAGCCTCGACTATAGTCATCATCTCAGAGCCGTAATTTTTCCAGTTTCTAAATTTTCTATCGCCTAGCTCAAGATATGGATCGCAAAGTATCCGTGATGTTGGCGCATATTTTCCACTTTCAAAAAATGCCATACCCATCGCCATCTTTACAACGCTTCCAGGTGGATATAGTGCATTTATTAATTTATTAGTAAATGGATGATCTGGATTATTCATCATCTCATTCCAATCACTTTGACTAATACCAGTTACAAATTGATTTAGATCATACTCTGGCAAGCTTGCTGCTGCTAAAATAGATCCATCAATTCCATCCATAACTACTACCGCACCAGCTGGACGATCAAAAGCTTGATATAGGTACTTTTGCAATTCTAAATCAATAGTTAAAGATATATCAGTGCTGCTTGGTTTAATATAACCAATCTCTTCTACAACTTTATTTAATGCAGTAACTTTAGTAGTTCTTTGACCTTCTACTCCTTGTAAAATTTCATTATAATAGCGCTCAATTCCACTACGACCTGTATAGTTAGTCAGTTTTGAAAGCGGATTTGCCTCTATATCTTTTAAATTTGCCCTACCAACATATCCAATAACATGACTAGCTAGCTCACCTAGTGGATAATGACGGATAGAAACTGGATTTACTGAGGTATTTTCACGCAAATTTAGCCTAGCAAAATGCGGTAAAACTCTATCATAATCTAAAAAATTTACAACATTTACAAAATCTTGTGAATAAGGAGAGTCGTTTTTTATATACTCTCTTTTTAGCTTTGTAGCATTTAAATCTGGAAACACTGAGATTATAAAGTTTATCTCATCATCTAATACTTTTAAATTTCGTCTTAAATGCGGCTTAATAGAGATCTCAAATCCCAATTTATTTACTGCTAAAGGCTGGCCATTTTTATCTAAAATTTGACCACGAACTGGAGCAATATCTTCAGTTTTTATGGCATTTTTCTCAGCAATCTGCTCATAATACTCATTTGATTTAATACTTAAATAATAGATACGAGTAAGCAAAATAATCCATACAAGAGCGATAATCCCATATACAATAGTTAACCTCATAGCACCCGCCCTCTAAATATTACAAGTGCTATTAGTGATTCTATCGCAGCATATAGCAAATACTCATAGCTTAGCTCAAGGCGAGGCTGATTAAGTATATAAAGTGCAATATTGCTCATAGCCAAGGTAAGAATATAGCCTGAAAATACATATATAGTTATTAATAGTTTTCTCCATTTGATATTTGTCTTTAGCCAATCATCAAGAAGATGGTAAAATAACAACCATGCTAAAAGCACCGAGCAAAACTCAAATCCATTTAATTGTTCAGCAAAGAATAAAAAGGCTACAGTTAGATACCATCTTTTATCTTTTACCCCAAGCGTTCGCTCAATCTCATCGCTAAGAATTATTAAATAAGCAAAAAATATCCCTATAAGAGATGGTAAAAATAGCGATGTTAAACTAAATATCTCATAGCCTATAACAGATATACAAAAAAGGCTAAATCTTAGAGATTCTGAATTAGTGCTATTTCGTTGCATACTGGAAAGTGTTTGCATTTTATGCAATCAGCCCAAATTTTTTGCGCTGGAAGCTTTTCTTTAGAAATCTCTTCAAACCCTAAGTTTTTAAAAAATTCACTTCTATAAGTAAGAGTAAAAACTTGAGCAATCTCAAGCTCTCTAGCTTGAGCTAATAAGGTATTTACTAACCCGCTACCTACGCCTTTGCCTCTATAGGCTCCATCGACTATCAAGCTTCTAACCTCAGCTAAATTTGCTGCGTGAATATGAAGAGCGCTATATCCAATGAGCCTATCATCATCAAAAGCCAATGTATATGAGCGAATATTTGTCGCTATTTCATCATCACTTCTAGGCAAAATCACCCCATTTTCAATCTCAGGGCGAACCAAAATCTGCATACTAGCTATATCTTTTAATCTTGCTTTTTTATACTCTATCATTTTACACCAAATACTGCATTATATATCGCTTTTGTCGCTTTATCTATACCGGTTTTTTTACTACTTGAGACTAAAATTGCAGCTGGATCAATCTTTAAAACAGCTGACTTTTGACTCTGGTTTAGTTTATCTGATTTTGTGTAAATATTTAATATATTCTGGTCGGGTCTGACAAATTCATTTAGATACAAACCAAGATTTTCATCTTTTTGAAGCCCTGCATGTCTAGAATCTATCAAATGGATAAAAGCCTTTATACTAATGCGTTCACGCAAATATCTATCTAAATTTTTTTGCCATGCATTATGCATACTTTTACTAACTTTAGCATAACCAAACCCAGGTAAATCCACAAAAATCAATGGGACCTTATCCTCGCCATTATCGACTATAACCTCAAAATAGTTAATTAGCTGAGTTTTGCCTGGTGTAGAACTAGATTTAGCCAAGCCATGGTGATTAGTTAGTGCATTAATAATAGAGCTTTTACCAACATTACTACGCCCTAAAAACGCCACTTCACTTATGCCAAACTCAGGAGAATCATCAACTCCTTGAGCTGAGAGTAAAAACTTAGCACTTACGATTCTCATTTATCTTCTACCTGAAATATAAATTTAACTGGCTTTTTATCCTTACTTTTGACACTATAAACACCTTTTAACTGATCTACTATAATTTCATCACCAAAAATTTTCTTATCACTATCAACTTCATGCAAAAATGCACTACCTTTTAGGGTGTAAATTTGCCCTTTTGGCTCATAGGTTAGCAAATCGCCACTACCATTATACTTTTTACCATCTAGTAAGATACTAAATTTGGCATCACTTATTGCCTCATATTTTTGCGGTTTTCGATTTTTATCAAAGTAAATTTTAACACGATTTGCCGTTAGTGTATCGCTTTTACCTTTTTTAATTAATACATTACCTACAAGTTCTCCAAGCCCCACTTTCTCATCAGCATAGAAGCTATCAGCGCTTACTTCGACCTGATTTGCACTTACTACACCATAAAATAATGCAACAGCTATAAAAGATTTAACTATTTGTAAAACCAACCCTTCACTCCTTTTGCAACGATATGATTACTATCAAGTGCATATATCACGCTTTTTCCTACTATTTTATCACTATTTTGCAATAATTCAAATGGAACACTGCTTAATAATGTTTTCTCCGTCATTAGATACTGAATTTCACTAGAGTTGTAGCGCAAATTGGTATCTAAATTTAGATATCTCACATCGCCAAAAAATGTTATATTATTATCTTTATAAATAGCCTCATTTGAGGTGATGTTGTGTCTATCTTTTTGGATAAAGGTAACATTTGGCTGAATAAATTCATTATAATCATCATAGGCTATAACACTTTTAGATGTAAATTTAGCATATGTATTTGTAGCATTTATCTCATAGCTTATCACTCCATCTGCTTGCATATTTGCTACCTTTATACTGCTGCTTTGCAGGCTAGATTCATATGGGTTTTGCAACATTAACGCCACTACGCTCATACTAAAAAGAGCCACAACAAAATAAAAAATTTTTATAGCCAACGCCCAATCCACTCATCACGTAAATTTTCTCTATCAATGATAATTTCTATCATCTCTCTAACTGCGCCATGACCGCCATTTTTACTTAATTTTATATCTGGAGTAAGCGCTTCAAAAGCATCATTTGGTGCAAAACTAATCGCTACATTTTTTAACAATTTCATATCATTTAAATCATCGCCAATAGCAGCTGCATTTTCTAAGCTTAGTCCTTCTAATTCTAAAATTTCTTTAGCCTTAGCAAGTTTATCGCTTACACCTTGAAAGCAATACTTAATCTCTAATTCTTTGGCTCTATCAGCTACAATTTGAGAGCTTTTACCCGTAATTATGGCCGAAATTTTCCCCATACGATTCCACTGCTGTATGGCAAATCCATCTTTTACATCAAATCTTTTAAATTCATCAGATAAATTAGTCTTATAAAGACCACCATCACTCATACATCCATCAACATCTAAAAATATTATCTCTATCATAATACGCCTTTGGTGCTTGGAATTCCTATCTTATCATTTTTAGCCACAGCCCTACGAAACGCCACAGCAAAAGCCTTAAATGTAGCTTCTGCTATATGGTGAGAGTTTATACCTCTTTGCTTGATTATGTGCAAGGTAATGCCTGAATTCATTGCAAGTGCTCTAAAAAACTCCTCTACAAGCTCACTATCAAAGTTTCCAATCTTTGGATTCATCTGCGATTCATAGACCAAAAAAGGTCTATTAGATAGATCCAAAGCACACTCCACAGCAGCCTCGTCCATAACTACAACTGCATTGCCATATCTCTCCACGCTACCAAGCGGATATAAAGCTTCCTTGATAGCTTGGCCTAGTACGATACCGCAATCTTCTACACTATGGTGATCATCTATATGTAAATCTCCTTTGCAATAAAGCTTAATATCTATTAAAGAGTGCTTTGCAAATGCAGTTAACATATGATCAAAAAATCCAATACCAGTATCTATATCGCTATTACCGCTTCCATAAATTTCAAGCTCTAGACTAATATCAGTCTCTTTTGTTTTTCTTTGTTTTTTTATCATTATATTTCCTAATCTCTGGCTATAAACGCACCTTTAAACTGACCACTAGATATAAAATCACGAGCTTCAGCTTCGCTTCTAAATCCTGTTAAAAATACTCTATAAATTGGCTCACCATTTAAACTATACTCACGAACTGTTGTTTTATAAATTCCGTTTGTATTATCATATTGAGTTTTATAGGTATTTGCTCCAGCTAGGCGTCTAAATGCACCAATTTGCACCATAAAATTACCACCTGTATATGTGTGGGTTTTAGCCGTTTTATTAGCTGGGGTCTCAACCTGTCCATAAAATCCTATAACTTCAAGCCTTACTGGAGCTGTTCCATCAGCAATCATAGCGATTTCAGAAGCTGCAGCTTTAGATAAATCAATAACCCTACCAGCTACAAATGGCCCTCTATCATTTATTCTTACTGTGGTTGTTTTACCATTTTTTAGACTTGTAACTTTAACCATTGTATTCATTGGCAAGGTTTTATGAGCTGCAGTTAGAGCATGCATATTATATGTTTCGCCATTACTTGTTTTTTTACCATGAAAATTTGGTCCATACCAGCTAGCAATACCTGTAGCTGTATCACCTACTTCTACTACTGTTGGGTAATATGTTTTACCATTTATTGTATATGGTCTCATTGTAGCTTCTTGACTACTAGCACCACCATTTGGTATAGTTTCAAAATCTGAACTTGAGTAGTTTGAACCATATCCTGAGCCTAAATAGCCACCTGAATACCCTGAGTTTGAGTAGTGTGGGATACTCTTTGTAGAACATCCGCTAAATAATGCACCTGCTAGTGCTATGACTGATAATTTAGTGAGGTATGACAAGATTTTCTCCTATTGCTAATTTCATATTTGTCTTACTATTTGCCTTTATAATTTCATCTACTTCTACGCCAAATTTGCGTGAAATCATTCCAAGTGTATCACCCTTTTTAACCTGATACTCATAGATTGTTTTAGCATTTGCTGGGACGGCAAGTTTATAGTTTGATTTTATCTTATTTACATTATTATACTCTTTAATATCGCTTGCTTTAATATTTAACTTTTTAGCAATAATTTCAAAAGTATCACCTTTTTTAGTATTATAAATTTTACTCTTTGGCCCCTCTTTATAATTAGCGACAAACTCCTCTTTTTTAATTGTTGGGATATAAATATAATAAGTCTCCCTATTTGGCGGAGTAAAGCTATATCTTAAATGAGTATTATATTTGCTAAGATTTTCTAAACTAAATCCGATAGATACAGCCACATCTCTTAAGCTAGTTCCACCTGGAATTTCAACTCTTTTAATACCTATATATGTAGCTGAATTTAGCATTGAACTATCTTTTGAGATTAGAAAATCACTATCATTTGCCACATATGCCATCATTATAATTTTACGTAGATAATCTCTGCTTTCTAGCGGAAGGTACTTTTTCTTTGGATTTAAAAGCACCATTATATCATCACTTCCAGCTAATTTTATAGCTTTGCTTAATTTTCCCTCTCCTGCATTGTAAGCTAAAATAGCTAGATACCACTTGCCAAATCTATCTTTTAATCTTTCTAAATAATCAATAGCAGCATGTGTAGCTTGTAATGGATCTCGCCTTTCATCTACATACTTATCAACTTCTAAATTATGCAGCTTTGCAGTACTAGGGATAAACTGCCAAATTCCAGCTGCCTTAGCTCCAGAGGTTGCTCTATTTGATAACTTAGATTCTACAATAGCTAAATATAATAAAAAATTTGGAGCATTTCGCTCTTTTAAGACATCTTTTATTATAGCAGCATGCTTATACTCTTTAGTTATTGTATTTATAAATTCTTTCTTTGTCATATCCATTCGAACATTTTTAAGTCGTAAAAAATGCTCATCGTTTATATATTTTGGGTCAATATCAAGCTCTTTTAATATCCTAATTTCTTTTTGAAAATTATCATCTGAAACCATAAACCCAAATGAGCAACTACAGCTTAAAAGTATAAACAAAACTATGGCAAATACTCTCATCTCTCTCCTTAAATTCCAAATAATCTATTTGCATTTTGCGTTGTAATACTCTCAACATCGCTCCTGCTAAGTCCTAAAATATCAGCCATTTTATCAGCTACATATGTCGTAAATGCTGGCTCATTTCTCTTGCCTCTGTGAGGTTCAGGCGTAAGATATGGCGCATCAGTTTCAAGAACAAGTCTATCAAGCGGAATCTTAGGTAAAATTTCAACTAATTTTTTTCCATTTTTAAAAGTTAAAACACCACCTATTCCATAATAAAATTTACTGCTTAATTCAAGCAAAATAGGACTAGCATTAAAACAATGCAAAACCCCGCCAACTAGCCTACTCTCGTACTCTTTTAAAATTTTTAGACTATCCTCATTTGCATCTCTAATATGCACAATAAGCGGCAAACCAAGCTCCACGGCTAATTCAATTTGACTGATAAAAGCCTCTTTTTGTTTGACTTTATAACCATCTATATCTGTTTCTGGCAGTCTAAAATAGTCTAGTCCACACTCGCCTATAGCTATACATTTTGGCTCTTTAGCAAATTTACGCAAAATATCTATATCATACCCATCAATCTCATATGGATGCACTCCAGCTGCAAAGTATATATTTTCATTTGAATTTGCTATTTCTAACGCTTTTGGCAGATCATTTATATCTGCTCCTGGAATTATAATCTTTTGCACCCCATTATCAAATGCACTTTTTATTACGCTACTAATATCATCAAATCTAGCATCATCTAGATGGCAATGTGTATCTATAATCATAAAATTTCTACCCTATTTTTACCATTTAATTTTGCTTTTGTTAAAGCTTTATATCCTATATTTATTGCTTGATCAAATTTGAGCGAATTATCAAAAAGACAAACTCCTACTGAAATAGTTGGGCGAATAGTTGAGGCAACTACCAAATTTGCCACCTTTGATCTAATTTGCGCCATAATTCTTACACTCTCATCAAAGCTAACTTTATCTAAAATCACACCAAATTCACCACCACTAAGGCGTGCTACAATCATTCCCTTTAGCTCACTTCTAAGAATAGATGCTACATGCGCTATAACTCTATCGCATAGATCAAAGCCAAATTTAGCATTTATATCTCTTAATCCATCAATATCAATAATTGCGATACTAAACTCTGCTTTTTGCTCTGCTAAATTTTTTACATAATTAAAAAAATATCGCCTATTAAATAGCTTTGTTAATGGATCATATTTTTTATATAGTTTAATATCAATCTCATCTTGCATAGCCTTTAGATTGCTATCTACTCTATATATAATCTCCTCTTTACTAAAAGGCACAGAGATAAAATCATTTGCACCATTTTTTAGAAATTTTGCCGCCACATCATTATCGCTCGCTGCTACTACGATTAGGCCTAGATGATTTTTATTTTTATTTTGGCGAATTTGACGCATTAAATCAAATCCATTGATAACTGGCATATTGTAGGCTGTTAAAATTAGTTTAATATCTGGATTATCCTCTAAATAATTTAACGCCTCCTCACCATGTGCTGCAGTAAAAACTTTATAAAGTTGTGAATTTAAAATCTCTTTTAGCTGATTTCTCACGCTCATAGACGGTTCGACTATCATAACCTTATAGCTACGATTTCTACATAGTCTATTAATTGTTTCAAAAATATAATTAATCGCATCAAGATTATCTTTTACTACATAATCAACAATATTTTTTTGTATAAAGAGCTTTTTTAAATTCTCATCTACACTACCAGTTAAAATAATAGCTAAAATATTTTTAGATAGTACATAATCAACCACTTCACCATCTGGTGCATCAGGTAAATTAATATCAAGTAAAGCAATAAAAAAGTCATCATTTTCCTCAATAGCCTCAATCGCCTCTGCGTAACTATGTGTTACTACGATATCCATATCAACATGTGCGTTCATCTTTTTGGCTATTAGCTTAGCTAAGGCTTTATTATCCTCGACTATAAGGACTCTCTCACGCATGATAACCCCATCTTAATTTAATATTCAAAGTCTTGATTATACTCAAATTAGACTTTAACACTCATTAAAGCAATAACTTCTTAGCAAATTCGGTCGCCTCTTGCGTTATACTCTCGCCACTTATCATACGTGATAACTCCACTACTCTTTCATCCATGTTTAACTCTTTTGCAGTTGAGCCTTTCGAGCTTTTTTGTACTAAAAAATGGTGATGAGCTTTAGAGCTAAGTTGAGGCTGATGCGATATAGCAAAAATTTGATATAAGCTTGATAATTCTATTAATACATTTGCTATACTCATAGCCTCTTTGCCACTTAGATTAGCGTCTATTTCATCAAGGATTAATACTCCTCCACCAAGACCGCTAATCTTAGCTTCACTAGCGATAAATGCCAATCTTAAGCGATTTATCTCACCACTACTTAGTGTTTTTAAATTTGAGCTATTTAAATTTATATCTACTAAATCAGAGCCATTTATATCTAAATTTTTACTATTTAAACATATATCAACCCTATCCATATATAGATCTTTTAAGTAGCCATTTATCATTAATTCTAGATCTTTTATGACTTTAAGACGCTCTTTTGTTATAGCTTCTAAAGAGCTTTTAAGCTCATTTGATATCTTTGTAAATTTAATCTCTAAATCAGACTTTTGAAACTCTATATTTTCATAATGAGCTAATTCACTCTTTCTTTTTTGTAATATACTTAAACACTCTTCTATACTTCCATATCGTTTGATTAAAGCATTTAGACTCTCTATACGATCTAAAATCTCTTCAATATCTAATCCTTCAAACTCATCAAAATCTACGCTACTTCTAGCAATCTTAAGCTCATTTAATGCATCACTAAAAAATCCACTATCAATTTCACTAATATGCAAAGCATCCATTACTGCTTTTTCATGAGCAAATATCGCCTCAGCCCTACTCCAGGCCTCTTCTATTTTATCTTTTTTACTAAGACGCTTTTTAATGACATTAAGCTCTTCAAATTCACCTACTTTTGGAGCGACTTGCTCAATTTTTTCTATCTCAAATTTAGCAAAATCTCTAAGCTCATCAATCTTTTTTTCCTCTTCATTTATCTTATCAAGATCTTTTTTAACACTCAAAAATTCACTAAATTTCTCTTTAAATTTGATTAAATTCTGATTATGATTTTTAGATTTTTTACTAGCTAAAATATCCAAAAGTCCAAGCAATCTAGAATTTTCAAACTCTGTAATATCCTTCGCACTTAAATATTTTAAATGGCGACTAGCTACTAAATTTAAATTTTTTTTAGATATTGATTGATTATTTATAAAATATCTTGTACTTTTATCCTTTAAAAGCTTAAAGCAGTTTATATCATCTTCTTCGATCCCAAACTCATCTAATCCTAATTTGTAATCTACATCAGCCTCAATGAGTCTAGCCTCACT
>NZ_JAGCNF010000109.1 GCF_017646085.1 Campylobacter sp.
ACGCTACAATCTCTAATACAGCATAAATTAACATAAAAATACTAAAATAATTTTGCAAATACATCGCTGCTAATAGCGTTTGTATTATAGAGTTATTGTATCTTTGTGGTAATAAATCACAAGTAAAAATCAAATAATATATAAATGTAAGTTAAGGTTTGCATATCAAACTAAATTTAATAAGATTGAGTCTTTGTTGTAGTGATTTGTATTGATAAAATGTTATAAAATAATAATTTATAGTAAGAAAACCCTACCTACAAGTGTAGGCAGGTTTAGCAGCATTTTGAGCTACCGGCTCCATATTTTTTTTCTAAAGCCTCTTTAAAAAACTCTCTTTGGCTTAAAGGAGATTGATTTGGGTGAAATTTTTGCATATATTCTACATATTTATCATAGCTAGGCATTCCCACTAGCAAGTGGGAAAACCTATCGATTCTTTTGTAAAATGCTGCTATTTTGCTCAAAATTTGCATCATCAGCTCCTTAATGAGCGCATCCGCAATGGTGACTACCGCATCCAGCTTTGCCTTCGTAGTCTTTAGCTTTTAAATATGGCGATTCAGCTAGTGGAATTAGCTGTTCTTTACCACTTATAGCTCTAGCTACTACTCTTAGTGTAGCGATTAATACTATTATAGTAATACCCATAAATACAGCACATAAGATAGCATTAATTAAGTTATTTCTAGCTACTTGGTTGGCTGCCTTATATGCTTTTTCAGTTGCTACTAGCTGAGCATCATCAAGAGTGCCAGAGTCGATTTTTGCCATTAGCTCAGCTGCTTTTTTGCTATTATTTTGATATGCAGCCACATGGCTTACTGAGTCGTGAACTCTCTCGCCATTAGCTGGAAGTAGCTTTTGAACTCCTGCGCTCATTGTAGAGATTAAAACCCAAGCAACTGGAAGGACTACAACCCATGCTAGTTTTCCTCGTTTCATTTTAAATAGAACACTTACAGCCAGTAGCAATGCAATACCTGCTAGAAGCTGATTGCTCACGCCAAATAGTGTCCATAGCGCCTTAACACCACCTGTTGGATCGGTGATACCCATATAAAGGATAGAGCCCCAGCCAGCTACACATAAAAGAGTTGCTATTAAACCCATTGGAACTGAGCTGATGTTTGCCATTGGTTTGTAGAAGTTACCTAGAACATCTTGTACCATAAATCTTCCAGCTCTTGTACCAGCATCAACTGCTGTAAGGATAAATAGTGCCTCAAATAAAATAGCAAAGTGATACCAAAACGCCATTGTACCTTCAAGACTTGGCATTTTAGAAATTAGTACTGCAAAACCAAGAGCAAATGTAGGAGCACCACCAGTTCTACTTAGAATGCTTGGTTCGCCAACCTCTTTAGTAAATGCTAAAATATTTTGCTCTATCATTTCTGGAGTAATTTTGATAATATCTCCAGCAAATGCATTGATGCTAGCAGCAGCAGCCTTGATACCTGCTAAGTAGCTTTGACTTGCTTCGCCTTGGAATACCCCAAATACCTCACCAGCACTTCTAGCTGCTGATATAGCCTCAGCCGTACCTAGGCCAGCAGGGGCGACATTAATAGCAAAGTATAGATCTGGAGTGATTATAATAGCTGCGATTAGTGCCATTACACCAACAGCTGATTCCATAAGCATTGAGCCATAGCCCACCATTTTAGCGTGAGTCTCTTTTTCTAGCATTTTTGGTGATGTACCACTAGAGATTAGAGCGTGAAAACCGCTAATAGCTCCACAAGCAATTGTAATAAATAAGAATGGGAATAATTTACCAGCAAATACAGGGCCAGTACCATCTGTAAATTTAGTTACCATTGGCATTGCTACTTGAATATTTTGATTGCCAGCAAAATCACCAATTCCAAGATATACAATAACTAAAGCCATTGCAAATATAACGCCAATTTTTAAGAATGTAGATAGATAGTCTCTAGGAGCTAAAAGCAACCATACTGGCAAGATTGCCGCTACAAAACCATATCCAATTGTAATAAATGCTAGATTTACTGGAGATATAGTAAATACATCTGCCCAATATGGATCAGCAGCTACATAGTGGCCACCCCAAAGTGCAAGCATAAGCATAATAAAGCCAAATATAGAAGCCTCACCGATTCTACCTGGGCGGATAAATCTCATCCAAATGCCCATTACAATCGCAATTGGTAGTGTCATAGCTATAGTAAATAGACCCCATGGAGACTCAGCCAAAGCATTTACAACAACAAGCGCAAGAATCGCAACAATAAGCATCATAATGCCTAAAATTCCAATCATTGCTACAGTTCCAACGCCCTTACCAAGCTCTAGCTTGATCATTTCACCAAGACTTTTGCCATCGCGTCTAGTTGATAGCCATAGTACCACAAAGTCGTGTACTGCACCAGCAATAACAACACCTACAACAAGCCAGATCATACCTGGTAGATAACCCATTTGTGCTGCTAGAATTGGTCCAACTAGCGGTCCAGCTCCAGCAATCGCTGCAAAATGGTGGCCAAATAGAACTATCTTGTTAGTTGGAACAAAGTCACGGCCATCATTTTTAACGACTGCTGGAGTGGCTCTGTTATCATCTAGTCCTAAAACCTTTTGAGCTATGTATTTAGCGTAAAATCTGTATGCTATAGAGTAGATACATACAGCTGCGACTACAAACCATAGGGCATTTACTGTCTCACCTCTATCTATAGTCAGTTTAGCAAATCCAAGCACAGCTAAAAACACAACTGCTGCCCAGATAACTATACTTAGCACTTTTTTATTCATGCTACCTCCGGATTAAAATTATTTTGATTTTGCGATTGTAGCATATTTGTAAAAAAATATATTAGAAAGTGTATAAATTAGAAATATAAAATTAAATTATGTTACGAATTTACACATCAATGAGATATTATTAATAAATTTACTATATTTATAGGCTTTTGGACTTTAAATTTAATTTTTAAATTATCTATTTGGTATTGATTTTTGGATGAATTCAAATTTTTATATCTATAAGCAAATAAATCCCAAATTAAAATACTAATAATATTATTTAAGTATTATATAAGTAATTGTTAAAACTCCCTATTTATAGGCTTTAAGACTTTAAATTTATATTTATATAATTAATTAATTTAGTCTAAAACTTACAAATAATAAAATTTATTAATCAATTCCTTAAATAAAAAATTAATTTATATATAATATTGATTAACTAGTGATATTTTAGATAGAATCCCGCTAAATAAATTTTGAGTAAATTTTAAGGAAAAAGCTTTGGAGAGTAATCTTGTATGGAGTCTGTATCTCTATGTTTTTATCATTTTAGCACTATGCGTGGCCTTTTATTTTACTAAAAAAATTGGTCCAAACGGCAAAAGCAATAGTTCAAAAGATAGAATTTATGAGAGCGGGATTGTAAATTATTATGGTGGGATAAACTCAAGCATAAATGTCAAATATTACTTAGTTGCAATTGTATTTGTAATATTTGATATTGAAGCTGTTTTTATGTATCCGTGGGCGGTTAGCCTTAGAGAGCTTGGGGTTTATGCTTTGGTTGAGATGTTTGTATTTATGGGCATCTTGCTTGTTGGGTTATACTATATTTATAAAAAGAAGATACTAAGATGGGAATAGAAAATTTAGTAAAAAACGATCTAATTTTAACCAGATTAGATGCGCTTTTTAACTGGGGGAGGTCAAATTCACTTTGGCCAATGATTTTTGGAACGGCGTGTTGTGCTATTGAGTTTATGAGTGCTGTATCGTCTAAGCATGATTTAAGTCGTTTTGGGGCAGAGGTTATGAGATTTTCACCACGCCAAGCTGATCTTATGATAGTAGCTGGGACAATATCATTTAAACAAGCTCCAATTTTAAAAGAGATATATGATCAAATGTGCGAGCCAAAATGGGTTGTAAGTATGGGTGCGTGTGCTAGTAGTGGTGGATTTTATGATAATTACACAACCCTACAAGGCATAGATCAAATAATACCAGTAGATGCGTATATAAGCGGCTGTCCACCACGCCCTGAGGCGATAATTGATGCGATTTTAGCTATTCAGCAAAAAATTAAAGCTGGCAGTATAAAGGATCGCCATAAGGATTTTAAAGGACTTTTAGATGCTTAGTAGTTTTATATCTAAATTTAGCGCTAAGGCGTCAGAATCTAATAAAATCACAACAGCAGTAATTGATAAAGCGCAAATTTTAGAGGCTGTTAAATTCGTCCGTAATGAGATGAAATTTGAGCTTTTAGCAGATATTGCATGTGTAGATAATTTAAATTTAAATAAGCCAAAAAGATTTAGCCTTTATTATATCTTTAGCTCTTTAAAGGGTAGTAATTTTATTATTCAAGTTGATCTTGATGAGAGTGAGAGCATAGCAAGCATTAGTCAAATTTATAAAAGTGCAAATTGGGCTGAGAGAGAGTGTTATGATCAATATGGTGTTAAATTTGATAATCATCCAAATTTAAGACGTATTTTAAATCATAAAGAATTTATAGGTCATCCATTAAGAAAAGATTATCCAATAGATAAATATCAAATTCTTACTCAAAGCGATAGCTTAGTTGATGAGATGAGAGATCAGCTTTTAGCACTTGGATTAGCTAGCGAAGAAAATGATGAGTTTAAAATCAAATATACATTCTTAAATATTGGCCCATCTCACCCTGCAACCCATGGGACGATTCGTAATTTTATGGCGCTCGATGGAGAGAAAATTGCAGCATGTGTAACTGAAATGGGATATTTACATAGAGGATTTGAGAAGTCATGCGAGACTCATACATATGCTCAGATAATACCATATACTGATAGGCTAAATTACTGTTCAGCTATGTTAAATAATGTTGGATATGCTAAAGCTATAGAGGATATTTTAGGTGTAAATATTCCTGATAGGGCAATTTTTATGCGTGTAATTTTAGGAGAGTTAGCTCGCATTATAGACCATGAGGTTTGTTTGGGAGCTATGTTTGTAGATATGGGCGCATTGACAAATTACTGGTATCTATATAATCCTAGAGAGAAAATTTATAATTTTTTATCTCGCCTTACTGGAGCTAGATTTACTAACTCATTTGCTAGAATCGGTGGAATGGCTCATGATTTTTATGATGGTTGGCAAAGTGAGCTTTTGGGCTATTTAAAAGAGGTTGAAAAGGGCCTTGATGATACGCTAACACTAGTTGAGAAAAATAGAATTTTCTTAGATAGAGTTCAAAATATTTGTAAAATTAGTGCCAAAGATGCTTTAAGTTATGGTTTTACTGGTCCAAATTTAAGGGCTAGCGGTGTGGATTATGACTTAAGAAAAGATAAACCATATTACTATTATGATAGCTTTGATTTTAGTGTTCCAGTTGGAAGCTGTGGCGATATTCATGATAGAATGTTTGTAAGATTTTATGAGATGAAAGAAAGCATTGCTATTATTCGCCAAGCTATTAAAAGAATTCCAAATGGAGATATCTGCATAAAAGATAAAGATATAATGCTCCCGCCAAAGAGTGAAGTATATGGAAATATCGAAGCTCTTATTAATCACTTTAAGCTTATTTTTGATGGGATTAAGCTTCCTGTGGGGCATTATTATGGTGCGAGCGAGGGCGGAAATGGTGAGCTAGGATTTTTTATTGTTAGCGATGGTGGGACTATGCCATATCGCCTTAAGCTTCGCCCGCCGTGTTTTTATGCGCTAAATGCGTTTAGTGATATGGTTAGAGGCGGATTGATTGCTGATAGTATCTTAAATTTAGGTAGCATAAATATAATTGCTGGGGAGCTAGATAGATGAGTTTTAAATTTACAAAAGATGAGCTTGAACGTTTAGATGAACTTAGAACTAAAGTAGATGATGATAGAGCGCTAGTGTTGCCAGCTCTTTGGATTTTGCAAAGAAGACAAGGATTTATAAACTCTGAAGATATATTATATTTAGAAAAAACCCTTGGTATTAAGGCTATATTTTTTGCTGAAGTTATGGGTTTTTACTCTATGTTTAATGAATCTGCAAAAGGGAAATATGAGTTAAAATTTTGTAAAACTATTACCTGTAAATTAAGAGGTAGTGATGAGGTTATAAAAGCTGCAGAGGAGTTGCTAGGCATTAAGATGGGAGAGACAACTAGCGATGGGCTTTTTAGTCTTGGAGAGAGTGAGTGTCTTGGGTATTGCGAAAAGGCGCCATGTATGCTATGTAATCTAGAACAAGTTAGCGATCTAACCAAAGAGAGTATAACAGAGTTAATAGATAGGCTAAGGAGAGAAAATGCAAGTCGTTAGTAGTAGATTTGATATATCTGGTGCCAATAAAATAGAAGTAGCTAAAGCTAATGGAGCATATGCGAATTTAGATGAAATCTTAAAAATGCCTAGAATGGATATTGTAGATGCAATTGATAAAAGTGGATTAAGAGGTAAAGGTGGCGGTGGTGGCCACTGTGGCACAAAATGGAAAAATATGATTGCATGGCCAAGCAATAAGCGTTATCTTGTAGTAAATGGTGATGAGAGCGAGCCAGGAACTTGTAAAGATAAGTATATTTTTAATCTTGATCCTCACCTATTAATCGAAGGAATTATAATCTCAGCTTATGCTCTTGGCGCTGAGCGAGCCTATATCTATATAAGAGGTGAATATGAAAGAGAACTACAAAGCATTCAAAGAGCAATTAATGAGTCTAAAGATGAAAGACGCGGTTTAGATATTATAGTTTGCAAAGGGGCTGGGGCTTATATTTGTGGGGAAAAAAGCGCGCTTTTAGAAAGCATTGAAGGCAAAAGAGGACATCCAAGGCTAAAACCACACAATAGAGCTGAGCCAGATTTTTTATTTGGTAGTGCGTGCGTGGTAAATAATGTCGAAACAATTGCAAGCGTACCTTTTATAGTTAAAAATGGCTGGGAAAAATATCGAAGTGTAGGCACAGAAAAATCACCTGGAACCTTGCTATTTGCAGTTACAGGTTGTGTTAATACTCCATGCGTAAAAGAGATGCCTTTTGGTACTAAAATGATTGATTTTATAAATGAATTTGGCGGTGGAGTATGGAAAAATAGGGAGTTAAAAGCTGTAATTCCAGGTGGCTCATCAGCTGCAGTATTGACCAAAGATGAGGTTATGAAGGCTACTTTAGATTATGAAAATCTATGGGAGTATAAAAGCGCTCTTGGTACTGGCGGTATGATGGTATTTGATGATAGCGTAAGTATGCCACAAGTCCTTTTAAATTTGCTTGAGTTTTATACTGAAGAGAGTTGTGGACAATGCACACCTTGTCGTGAGGGATGCGGTTGGGGAATGAGAGTTGTGGAGCGAATTTGTAATGGACATGGAAGCAAAAAAGATTTAAAAATGCTAAAAGATATCTGTTTTATGCTTGATGGTAAGACAATTTGCGTATTTGCCCCAGCTGTTAAAGATGTTATTATTGGGTTTATAACTAAATTTGAAGATGAGTTTTTAGCGCTTTGTAAGGATTAATATATGGTAGAGATTATTGTAGATGGAGAAAAAATAAGCGTCAATGAAAAGGGCAACCTAATCACTGAGCTAAAAAAGCATAATATTGAAATTCCGCACTTTTGCTACCATGAAGCGCTTGGGGTAAGCGGTAACTGCAGAATGTGCCTAATAGAAGTAGTAGGTCAAAAACGCCCACAAATCGCTTGTGATACCCCGATTAAAGAGGGTATGGAAATCAAGATAAATAGTGAACTAACCAGAGCCGTACAGCGTGGAATTTTAGAACTTGAGTTTATCAATCATCCGCTTGATTGTCCTGTGTGCGATCAAGCCGGTGAGTGCGATTTGCAAGAGTATTATATGAAATTTGATAAGCAAGATTCAAAAGTAAGTCTAGCTGATAAGGTGCGAAAATATAAAAGAGAGGATTTTGGCGCTGGAGTAATTCATGATGCTGAAAGATGTGTATTGTGTAGGCGTTGTGTTAGATTTACCCAGCTTTGTTCACAAAGTTATGAACTAGCTGTAGGAGGAAGAGGCGAACATAGCCATATAATGCTAATGAATGGTCGCAAGATCGATAATCCATATGCTGGCAATATTGTAGATGTTTGTCCTGTTGGAGCGATGACTTCGGCTGATTTTAGATTTAAAAAACGTGTATGGCATCTCCAAAAAACTCCAGCAATATGTCAAGGATGCGAAAGAGGCTGTGCGATCTGGGTTGATAGCAATAAAGCTAAATATCAAGATAGTATAATCTATAGATTTCGCCCTAGAGAAAATAGCGTAAATGGTTATTTTATTTGTGATTATGGACGCTATAGTTACAAAAATGAGCAGATAATTAAGCGTGATGATAGTGCTAAAATTTCATCTCTTGCTTTAGATATTAGAAGCAATGGCCAAAGATACGATATCTTAGTTTCAAGCTCTCTAAGCTTAGAGGAGATGAGTGCAATTAAGGAAATGGCTAGTAAATTTAATATGGGGTTATATGGATTTAGTGATTTTAGCGATGAGAGTTTTAAAGATGAAATTGGTTTAAAACTTCGAGTACCTAATAAAACTGCTAACCGTGTAGGGCTTTTAAAGCTTGGAATAAGTAAGAATTTAAATAAAAAATCTAAGAATTTACTAATATTCCACCTTGGTAAAGATTTTGAATTTGCGTCTAAATTTGAATTTGATAATGTGATTAAGATTGGCTCAAATCAAGATGCCGATATAGTCTGTGCTAGTAGCTATCATAGAGATGGACATACATTAAATATAGATGAAAAATTAAGATTTAGCAAGGGTGCATTTGAGCCAGTAAGCCCAAAAATATGCGATATAGTAAGTGAGTTAATAGGACAAAAGGTAGAATTTGATACAGAGATATTAAAGGCATTTGTATGAGTGAAATTTGGCTAATTATATTTAGAATTGTGTTTATTCTTATATTTGTTTTGGCTTTGATACCAGTTTTGGTGCTTTTAGAGCGAAAGGTCTCAGCCTTTATCCAAGATCGCCCAGGGCCAAACAGGGCGCATATTGCCGGGATTAGGCTTGGTGGGCTTGTGCAAGCTTTAGCTGATGCATTAAAACTAGCTATAAAAGAGGATTTTACACCAGCAGCTATTCGTTCTAAGACTCTTTTTACTATCGCTCCGATGGTGTTATTTTTGATGAGTACTCTTACTTTAGCAGTGATTCCTTTTAGTGAGTATTTTACTATTGATGGAGTTAAGTATCTTATGCAAGCTATTCCATTTGATGGTGGATTGTTATGGTATTTAGGATTTGCTAGCCTTAGCATTTATGGCATTATGCTAGCTGGCTGGAGTTCTAATAATAAATATTCACTTCTTGGTTCTTTGCGCGCTGCAAGTGGAGCAATAAGCTATGAAATTCCTTTAGGGCTTGCAGTTGTTAGTATGATTCTTACATATAATTCAATTAATCTAAATGACTTTGTCGTAGCTCAGCAAGGCTCAATTTTTGGACTTCCTGCGTGGGGGATATTTCTTCAGCCATTAGCAGCAATTATATTTATAGTTTGTGCATTTGCTGAGACAAATAGAGCCCCATTTGACCTAGCTGAAGGTGAGAGTGAAATTGTTGCTGGATATCATCTAGAGTATAGTGCTATGAGCTTTGCTATGTTTTTTATGGCTGAGTATATTGCGATGACGGCTATGTGTGCGTTAGTTGTTACTATATTTTTTGGCGGGTATTCGCTTCCATATCTATCTCAGGCAGACTTAGTGGCAAATTATGATATTGTGCTACTTTGCATAGCTGGGATTACTACTATTTTTGGGGTAGTCTTTGCTTATTGGGTAAGTAAAAATAATATCACTAGATATAGAGTTGCTAAAGATTATAGAAAAAGAGAAAATAAATTATATTATGCTTTAACATTTGCAATAGTTGCAGCAGTAGATATAATTTGTCTATACTTTTATAATGGAACTCTTGGTGGATTTGGTGCTGAGGTTGTAGCAACTGCTGTGAATTTAATGGTATTTGCGGTAAAAACATTTATAATGCTACTAGTTTTTATCTGGGTTAGATGGACTCTTCCTAGATTTAGATATGACCAAATTCAGCGTCTAGGCTGGGAAAAGCTTATGCCGCTAGCGATTTTAAATATTATAATTACAGCATTGGTGGTAGTCTATGGCAATTAAGGTAAAAAAAATCGAACGAAAAAAGATGCCGTTTTTAGAGCGAATTTATATATGTTATATAATCGCTGGAATGGCTAGAACATTTAAGCATTTTATTAGAAATTTGCTAAATACAAAAAATATTGAATTTTTAGAATATCCTGAACAAAAACCAGAGGATATCACGCCTAGATATCGTGGCCTTCACCGTCTAACTAAAAATGAAAGTGGTGAGCTAAAATGCGTAGCCTGCGATATGTGCGCTACTGCTTGTCCGGCTAAGTGTATATATATCGAAGCTTGCGAGGTAGAAGGAAGCAAAGAAAAGGCGCCTAAGGTATTTAATATAGATCTTTTAGAGTGTGTATTTTGTGGGCTTTGTGTGGAGGCTTGTCCTAAGGATGCTATTAGAATGGATAGTGGCATATTTACTAAGGTTGGGGGTAGTAGAGAGGATTTTATAAGCGATATTAATGAGTTAAGCAGTAGAAAAAGAGGAGATTTTTGATGGAGAATTTTTTATTTATTAACTTCTCATTTTTAGCGATTTTAGGAGCTTTGGGATTAATTAGCTTTAAAGCGCCAATTCACGGGGCACTTGCTATGATTGTTTCACTTGTGGCTATTGCAGGGTTATATCTTTTGCTATATGCTCAAACGCTATTTTTAATACAAATAGTAGTATATGCTGGCGCTATTATGGTTTTATCTGTTTTTGTTATGATGTTTTTTAATATTAAGGCTGATAGTTTATGGGCTAAATTTAGCTTTGCTCAGATGCTTCAAGCTGCTTTACCATTAGTAGTTTTTGGGTTTTTAGCTTATGAGCTTGCTATGATGCCTGGTGATTTTGTTGTAGTGCCTGAAGGATTTGGGCAGATTGCTCCACTTGGAAAGTATCTATTTTTTAATTGGGGGTTTAGTTTTGAGATGATATCGCTACTTTTAACTACTGCTTTAGTTGGAGTTGTGGCGATTTTAAAAGGCAAAAGTAATGGTTGAGAATTATATATTTGTAGCAATTTTGCTCTTTGTGATCGGAATTTTTGGTGTTATTTTGCGTAAGAATATTTTTACGATATTTATGTCTATTGAGCTGATGCTAAATGCTGTTGCTTTGCTTTTTGCTATATTTGCTAGAGTGAATTTAAATTTAGATGGACAAGTTATTGTGATGTTAGTAATTGCTATAGCTGCGGCTGAAGCAAGCTTTGGTCTAGCGCTTATTACGCTACTACATAAGACAAAACAGAGCCTAAATATAGATAGCTTTAAAGAGTTAAAGGATAGTAATGCTAGTTAATATCTTAATTTTGGCACCAATTATTGGTAGTTTGCTTCTTGGAGTTTTATATCTTGCTAGAAATGGGCTTGGACTCTCTCAAGGCTTTTTTGCTTTTTTGGGAATGGCTGGACCTGTAGCTAGTTTTGTTGCGATGGCATTGTTATTTGCCCAAAGCTATGGTAATAGTTTAAATTTAGAACTATTTAGTTGGCTAGATATTGCTGGATTTAGTATAAATATTGGTTTTTATTTAGATAGCCTTAGCTTAGTAATGGGGTTATTTGTGGCCTTTCTTGGAATGCTTATACATCTATATTCTATAGGATATATGGATGGTGATGAGGGCTTTGGAAAATTCTTTTGCTATATGAATTTATTTTTAGCTTCGATGCTGATTTTGGTACTAGCTAATAATCCAATTTTAATGTTTGTTGGCTGGGAGGGCGTTGGCGTTTGTTCATATTTGCTAATTGCTTTTTATTTTGACGATAAAGAAAATGTCAAAGCAGGAAACAAAGCTTTTATTTTAAATAGAATTGGTGATTTTGGCTTTTTAATTGGACTTATTGTTTTATATCTTGCTAGTAGCGGAATTAAATTTGATTACATCGGTTTAAGCCAAATCATCCTAGAGCCAGCTACGGCTATATTTATAGCGTTTTGTTTTATTGCTGGTGCTTTGGCTAAATCAGCTCAAATTCCTCTATATACTTGGCTACCTGATGCGATGGCTGGCCCAACGCCAATTTCAGCCTTAATCCACGCTGCGACAATGGTTACAGCTGGGGTTTATATGGTTGTAAGATTTGATTTCTTATTTGCTGGACTTACTATGCCAGTTGAGGTTTTAGCTGGAATTGGTGCAGCTGGAGCGTTATTTGCTGGGATTATTGCTACAAAGGCTACTGATATTAAAAAAATCTTAGCCTACTCTACAATGAGTCAGCTAGGATATATGTTTGCAGCGCTTAGTTATAGCTCAGGAGCAGCAATGTATCATCTATTTACACATGGCTTTTTTAAGGCATTACTATTTTTGAGTGCTGGAGCGATTATTATTGCGCTTCATCACGAGCAAAATATATTTAAAATGGGAAATTTAAAATCTAATAAAGCACTATATTATCCAATGCTTTTTGGGATG